>WGEM01000066.1 GCA_015492755.1 Gemmatimonadota bacterium
CATCCGGAAGCCCGCCGGCGCACCCAGATGCGTCACGACCCCCTCCACCGGCGAGAGGAGTCCGCTGTCGCGGAGCTGATTGAACCGGCGTGCCACGATGGACGTGGGGAGCGGGCCCACACCGATGGAGAGGAGGAAGAGGGAGAAGGCGGCCAGCGGCACCAGCGTGGCGACGCACACCCCCACCGCCCGGCGCCGCTGACCCAGTGCCCACAGCACCGCCAGCGCCGGGAGCGTGAGGGCCAGCGCCTCGTAGCGGACCAGCGGACCCACCACCAGGGCGCCGGTGAGGATCCACGGGCGTCGCTCCAGACCCAGCACGGTGCGGGTGAGCCCCACCCCCACCGCCGCCGCCAGGCACGTCTGGAGGCCGTGCTCCATCCCGATGAGCGTGAGACCCAGCAGGTTCAGGAGCAGGATCGCCACCGTCCCCGCAGCGAGGGTGAGCGCGGCCCGGGCAGGTGCCGCCAGCGCGGCGCAGAGGTCATGGACCAGCGACGTGACGAGCGCCACCGCCGCCAGCGACGCGAGGGCGTTCAGGATCAGGGGCACCCAGTCCGTGCCGGGAAGGAGGGTGAAGGGGGCCAGGAGCGGCGGCCACAGGATGGTGGAGGCGGGCGCAGACCACTCGCCCGTGTTGATCCCGTAGGTGCCGCGGGCGATCTCCTCCGCCATCGCCAGCCCGATGTACGTGTCGTCCAGCGGATAGATGAGCCGCCCGTCGTTGAGCACCATGGCACGGCGCACCAGCGCCGCCAGCGCCAGCACGAAGCCCGCGGCGAGGAGGAGGAGGACCGGACGCGAAGAGCCGGGCGTGTCGCGGCGCACGGCTATCCGGAATCCAGAGCGCGAAACTCTTCCTCGGTCTCGCGCCAGCCCAGCTCGATGAGTTCCTTCGCCCGGTAGAACTCGTAGACCAGACAGACGTCGCGGGAGATCTCCACCAGCACGTCCGGCGAGTAGGCGGCGAGCTGGAGTCGTGCCACCAGGTGCTGCACCGTGTCCATGGAGCGGCTCACCACGTCGAAGAGGCCCAGGTCCTGCTCCACGGCCCCGTCGTCTCCCATGAGCTCCCGGACGAAGCGGGCGATGCGGGAGCGGTACGTGCGCCCGCCCTGGGTCACTTCGGGGACCCGCGTCCGGCGGCGCGGCGTGCGGCGGCGGCTCCGCGACGCGGGATTCACCGCCACCACCAGGTCGGTGTGATCCCGGGCGGTGGGGCTGATGGGGACGGGGTTCACCAGCCCTCCGTCCACCAGCTCGCGGCCGTTGATCTCGTGCGGCGTGAAGATGGTGGGGATGGCGGTGGAGGCCCGGATGGCGTCGAAGAGCGAGCCGCGGTCCAGCCACACCTCCCGGCCGGTGCGGAGGTCGGTGGCGACGGCGGTGTACGTGATGGGGAGGTCCTCGATCTGATGGTCGCCGATGAGATCCCGGATGACGCCCATCACCCGGTCACCCTTGAAGAGGCCGGTGCTGCTGAAGGAGAGATCCAGCAGGCGGAGGACGTCCACCCGTGTGAGCGCCGTCACCCACCTGGTGAAGACGTCGAGCTGTCCCGTGGCGTAGACACCACCCACCAGTGCCCCCATGGACGAGCCCGACACTGACCGGATCTCGTAACCGTGGTCCACCAGCCAGTTGATGACGCCGATGTGTGCCAGGCCACGCGCCCCGCCGCTTCCCAGCACCAGCGACACGGTGGTTTTCTCGGGCTTCTCGCTCATGGGGTTCCTTCAGTACCAGAGTCCGGAGAGGTGCCAGCGCGGCGGCCGGGGCGACGCCTCGGGCAGGAAGTCAAGCGGGACGGGCCCGGCGGAGATCCGGCCCGGAGGCGCTCCGCCGGCGTGGGGCACGCGCCCCGCCAGCTCCCGCAGGCGCCGGATGCGTTCCTCGGTGGTGGGATGCGTGCGCAGGTAGGAGGGCTCCGGGATCTTCCGGCCCGGGAGGAGCACCCGCTCCCACCAGGGCGCGTTGGCTCGTTCCAGCTTCTCCAGCGCGCGGGCGAGTCCTTCCGGGTCACCGGTGAGCGCAACGGCGTTCAGGTCGGCGTGGAACTCACGGGTCCGCGACAAGCCCAGTTGAGCCAGCACCGAGACGGTGGGCGCGAAGATGAGGACCACATACACCCACCAGTTCACCTGCGCCGCACCCACCAGCACCAGCGGGAGGGAGAGGACCAGCGCCATCTGGCCCACGAACGAGAGCATGTTGGTGAGCCGGGTCATCATGTCCGCCAGCGCCATGACCCAGAGATCGTTGTTGCGGATGTGCGACACCTCGTGCGCCAGCACCGCCACCAGTTCGCGTGCGTCCAGGGTGCGCAGGAGACCGTCGGTGACCGCCACCACAGCATGCGGGCCCGTACCGGTGGCGAAGGCGTTCACCATGGGTGAGGGAACGTAGGCCACCGCCGGGGGGCGGGGCAGCGCGGCGCGGCGGGCCAGCTCCCGCACCACCGCATAGAGCTGGGGCGCTTCGCGCGGCTGCAGGACCCGCGCGCCGTAGAGGCGCAGCATGAGGCGGGTGGCCTGCCCCGAGCGGGCGAAGAGGGCCAGCGCCACCACGGTGCTCACCATGGGGATGAGCGACGAGCCCCAGATCATCTCGCCCAGCACCGCCACCAGACCGCCCATGACCGCCAGGAGGAGGAAGGACTGCACGCGGTTCAGGACAGCGTGGGAGTGCCAGGCGGCCGGATCGATGGCGGGTGTGCGGTGGGGCATCCGTGGTGGCATCGGTGAAGAGACGCGTGTCGTATGGGGCGCGTCTAACGTCGGCGAGGCGGCCGCCGCGGACAAGGCGATTGCCGGATCCGGCGACGTCCTCGATACTGGCGAAAACCGCCCGGATCCCGGGCCCCCACTGGAACCCTCGGCGGGAGTCGTCGTGCATGAGCATCCTCCCCACGCGCTCGGCGTCCGCGCCCCGCGCCCTCGTCGTCGCGCTGGCTGCGGTCCTCCCTGCGGCCGTCGCCGCGCAGGAGCGGCCCGCCCCCGACCCCCGCGACATGGGCGGCG
>WGEM01000067.1 GCA_015492755.1 Gemmatimonadota bacterium
GGGTACTCTTGTGGCGCCCGTGAAGATCCACCCGTCCGCCGCTTCATGCCACCCGGACCCCTCCATGCGTGATCCCCGGCTTACCGAGCAGCAGAACCCCAACTCCGTCCGCATCGACCGCCTGGACCCCCTGGGGATCGTGGACCTCATCAATGCCGAGGACCGCACGGTGCCCGACGCGGTGGCGCGGGAGCGCGAATCCATCGCGCGCGCCATCGAGCTGGCGGAACGGGCCTTTCGCGCCGGTGGCCGGCTGATCTATGTGGGCGCGGGTACGTCGGGACGACTGGGGGTCCTGGACGCGGCGGAGATGCCGCCCACGTACGGGACTGACCCCGAGATGGTCCAGGGGATCATCGCGGGCGGGTACGAGGCGCTGGTTCGCGCGCAGGAGGGCGCGGAGGACCACCCGGAGGATGGAGCACGCGCCGTGGACGAGCGGGAGGTGGGCCCCCGCGACTTCGTCCTGGGGATCGCCACCTCCGGCACCACGCCCTTCGTCCACGGCGCGCTGGCGCGGGCGCGGGAGCGGGGTGCCGCGACGGGTTTTCTCCTCTGCACGCCGCCCTCTCCGGAACTGCGCGCCGCCCACGACGTGGTCATCGCGCCGCTGGTGGGTCCGGAGGTGATCACCGGGTCCACGCGGATGAAAGCGGGCACCGCCACGAAGCTGGTGCTCAACACCATTACCACAGGGGCCATGGTGCGCCTGGGAAAGGTCTACGGAAACCTCATGGTGGATCTGCAGGTGACGTGTGAGAAGCTCCAGGACCGCGGGGAGCGGATCCTCTGCGAGCTCCTGGGATTGGAGCGCCCGCAGGCGGCGGAGTTGCTGGCGTGCGCCGGCGGACACGTGAAGACCGCGCTGGTGATGGGCCGCCTGGGGGTGGATCGCGATGAGGCTGCCCGATGCCTGGACGAGGCGGGCGGCGTGGTGGCGCGCGTCATCGGGGAGCTGGAGGAATGAGCAGGCGGGGCCCGAGGAGATTGGCTCTCGCGCTGGTGGTGTTCGGAAGCGCCCTGGTCCTGGCGCCGGCGTTCAACCCTGCGCCCCACACCGGGGGGGACAACGCCGCGTACCTCTCGCTGGCCCACGCGCTGGTGACGGAGGGCGCCTACGTGGACGCCTTCGATCCCCAGCAGGCGCCGCACGCCAAGTACCCTCCGGTCTTCCCGGCGCTCCTGGCGGTGCTCATGGCGCTGGGCGCGCGCACCTGGACGGCGTTCAAGCTCATCCCCGCGCTGGCCACGGTGGCGGCGGTGGGCCTCACGTACCTCTGGGCCACCCGGCGCCTGGGACTGCGCGGCGGAGTGCTGGCGACGGGGATGTTCGCCGTGTCCTCGTCGGTGATCTACTACAGCCACTGGATCCTTTCCGACCCCGTGTTCGTGGCGTTCACCCTGCTGGCGCTCTGGCTCCTGGAACGGGAGGGCACGTCGTGGCCCACGCTGGCGGCGGGCGCGGCTGCGGTGGGGCTCGCCTACTTCACACGTTCCGCGGGGCTCCCGCTCCTGGTGGCGCTGCTGGCCTGGCTGGCCCTGCAGCGCCGCTGGCGCGCGGTGGCGGGCGTGGGCGCGGGACTGGGCGTGCCGGCGCTCCTCTGGTGGATGCGCGGCCGGGGGGTTCAGGTGGGCGACTACGTCAGCGAGTTCTGGATGGTGAACCCGTACGATCCGTCGCTGGGCACGGTGGGGCCGGCGGGCCTCCTGGGTCGCGCCGCGGAGAACCTCGTGGCCTACCTCACCCGTCACGGTCCCGGCGGCGTCATCGGGCTGGACGAGGGGCCGCTGGCGGCGGGCTTCGGGATGGTGCTCGTGGCCCTGGCGGTGGTGGGATGGTGGAGGGAGGTCCGCCGGGACCTCCGGCCGGCGGAACTCTTCCTTCCCCTCTACACCGGACTCATCCTCCTCTGGCCGCAGGTGTGGTCGGGCGACCGCTTCCTCCTCCCGCTCTATCCCCTCGCCTTCGTCTACGCCGTGCTGGGCTTCCGGTGGCTCACCGAGGGGCGGGTGGGCGGACGCCCGCGCACCGTCCTGGCCGCGCTCCTGGTGCTCTTCGTGGTGGGGCCCGCGCTCCTCTCCTGGCGCGTGCGGGTGCAGGAGGCCTCGTACTGTCAGCGCGCCGTGCGGGCGTCCGGACCGTGGGGCTGTTACCACTCGGGGGTGCAGGACTTCGCCGAGGCGGCGGTGTGGCTGGGGTCTGCGGCACCGGAGGGCTCGGTGGCCCTCACCCGGAAGCCCAGGATCTTCTACGTGCTCTCCGGTCTGCGGAGCCGCACCTTCCCCTTCTCGGAGGATCCCGCCGAGCACCTGGCGCTGGCCGACCGTGTGGGGGCGCGCTACGTCATCCTCGATCGATGGGACGGGCTGGCCTCACGATACGTGGGGGAGGCGCTCCGCAGGCACCCCGGGGCCTTCTGCGCCGTCCGGCGCTTCGGTGCCGAGGAAACCCCCACCTACCTCCTGGGCATTCGCGCGCCTGGGGAGCGGGGCCTCCCGGCGGCGGCGGACCCGGAGGCGATCCACGTGCGCGGCTGCCCCGCCGGCATGGTGGACGAGACCGCCGCCGCGCGGGCTCAGACCTCGTCGGCTTCGATGCGGATCCCTCTCCTCGCCGGGCTCGACCCGTAGAGGAGTGAGAGCGTCATGGCGTACAGCAGGTGGTCCAGGTAGGTGCGCCCGTCCTCGCCCACGCCCGCCAGGAGGTCCGACAGGAGCGGCACGCGTCGGAGCGGCGTGGCGGGGCCCAGGAGCCCGCTGAGTCCGCCCAGCGGACCCAGCGTGTATTCCGCCGTGCCGTACAGGGCGCCCTTGAGGAGCGGGGGACCGGGGATCCGCGGCTCGAACACCGCGCCGTACACCACACCCTGGCCCGCGCCCAGGACGACGCGCTCCGCCACGTCGGAGGGGTCGGGGGCCGCCTCGTCCGCCTCAAGAAGCGCGCGGAGCGCCTCCACCGCCACCGCCGCCGCCGCGCCGGTGGCGGCCGCTCGGACCATCCGGCCGAAGGTCACCGGCCGGGCCGGGCGCCACACCTCCAGCACGTTCGCGGCGACAGCGGTGAGGCCCAGCGCCAACAGCTCGTCGGTGGTGCGCTCCGGCTCGGCGTCCCGCTTGCGCCGCCGGGGGGCGCTGCCTCGTTTGGGGCCACGCAGACGGGCACCGGCTTCCTCTGCGGCGCGCTCCGCCAGGCTCCTGAGGCGGGCGGGTCCGCGGGCGCGCCCGTGGCGCGCGCGCTCCAGGGCATAGCCCAGTCGGTACCAGAGACTCTTCTTCGGAGGCATCGTCGGTGAACGTCCAGGGAGGAGGTGCATCAAGGGTGACAGCGCGCGCGGCGGTTTTCAACCTTCTGGCGGCGGCGGCGCTCCTGGTGCCGCCGGGTGGTGAGGCGGCGGCGCAGGTCCCGCCCGACGAGGCGTGGCGCACGGTGGAGACGGAGCACTTCCGCCTCACCTTCCCCGCGGAGCTGGAACCGCTGGGCCGCCGCGCGGCGCTCCTGGCGGAACACGCCTACCTGGAGCTGGAGGCGGCGTTCGTGGACCCGCCGGACGGTCCCATCGACATCGTGCTCACCGACCACGTGGACATCTCCAACGGATTCGCCCGGTACTTCCCGTCCAACCGCATCACCATCTACGCCCGTCCTCCCGTGGACGACCACTCCCTGGGGTTCTTCGACGACTGGCTGGAGCTGGTCATCACCCACGAGCTCACGCACGTGGTGCACCTGGACCGCACCGGCACCCCGCTGGGGAAGGTGGCCCGCGGCCTCTTCGGGCGGGTGAACGCGCCCTATCCGTTCTTTCCGGGCGTAGGCGTGCCGCGGTGGGTCATCGAAGGGATCGCCACCTGGTACGAGTCGGCGCTCACCCACGCCGGTCGCGCCCGCGGCACCTTCATGGAGATGGTGCTCCGCACCGCCGCGCTGGAGGGACGCTTCGAAGACATCGGGCAGGCGGGCGGAGCCTCGCCCCTCTGGCCGGGCGGGACCCGGCAGTACGCCTACGGATCGCTCTTCTTCGACCATCTGTTGAAGAAGTACGGCCGGGAGCGGATGGCCCGGTTCGTGGACGCGGTGGCGGGCCAGTGGGTGCCCTACCGCCTGGACGCCGCCGGCGAGGAGGCGTTCGGCGTGCCCCTCTCGGAGGAGTGGGAGGCGTGGGCGGAGGAGATCCGGTGGGAGGTGGCGGCGCTGGACGAGCGGCTCCGCGCCTTCGGCCCCGTCACCGAGCCCCAACGCCTCACCCGCGGCGCTCGCTGGGGGCTGGAGCCCGCCGTCTCCCCGGACGGTCGTCACCTGGTCTACGTGCGCGCCGACGCGCGAAGCGACCAGCAGCTGATCATCGCCCGCCCCGACGGCTCCGAGGCGCGGACGCTCACCCGCACGAATCAGCTGGCCACCTTCGATTTCCTGCCGGACGGGCGGGTGCTCTTCGCGCAGCTCGAGTACGCCGACCGGTACCGCATCTACAGAGACCTCTACGTGGCCGATACACTGGGTCACGTGCGCCGCCTCACACACGGGGCCCGCCTCAGCCAGCCCACGGTGGGACCGGATCCCGGCTTCGCAGTGGCGGTGGCGGAGGGGCGGGGAAGCACGGCGCTGGTGCGCGTCCACCTGGGTGACGGATCCGTGGACACGCTGGTGGCCTCGGAGACCGGCGTGGACTGGGCCTACCCGCAGCTCTCGCCCGACGGGCGCTGGATCGCCGCCACCCGCTGGACGCAGGGCGGCCATCACGATGTGGTGATCCTGGACAGCGCCGGCCGCCTCGTGCACGAGGTGACCCACGACCGCGCGCTGGACCTCGCTCCGGACTGGAGCGCCGACGGGCGCTGGCTGGTCTGGGCTTCGGACCGCACCGGCATCCTCAACATCCTCGGCGCGCCGGTGGACACCCTCGGCCGCACGGGACCGGTGCGCCTGCTCACCAACGTGCGGACGGGTGTTTCCTATCCGGCGGTGCATCCCGACGGGAGCTGGCTCTACTTCTCAGGCTACCACGTGGATGGATGGGAGGTGGAACGCACGCCCTTCCGTCCCCACGACGCGCCGCCGGCGCCGGAGCCCGACCCCAGGTTCGCCGGGGACGACGGGGACGTCGCCGGCGAACCTGGGGTCGGGCTCCGGCGCCGGCGGCGCGTCGTGGGGACGGA
>WGEM01000068.1 GCA_015492755.1 Gemmatimonadota bacterium
ATGCCGAGCCGGCTCTTCCGCAACGCGGGGGACGGGACCTTCACCGACGTCACGGAGGAGGTGGGCCTCGAGGTGGAGGCCTTCGTGAAGGGCGTCACGTGGGGCGACTACGACAATGACGGCGACCCGGACCTGTACGTCTCCGTGCTGGGGGGACCGAATCAGCTTCTGCGGAACGACCGCGTGGGCGATGCGGTGCGCTTCGTCGACGTGGCGGAGGAGGCGGGAGTCACCGGTCCGGAGTCCAGCTTCCCGGTGTGGTTCTGGGACTACGACAACGATGGATTCCTGGATCTGTACGTCTCCGGGTACCGCATGCGGCTGGCGGACGCCGCGCGGGAAGCGCTGGGGTTGCCCCACGAGGCGGAGCTCCCCCGCCTCTACCGGAACCGGGGCGACGGGACCTTCGCCGACGTCACCGGCGCGGTGGGTCTGGACCGGATCCAGTACGCCATGGGCTCCAACTTCGGAGACCTCAACGCCGACGGGTACCTGGACATCCTGGTGGGCACCGGCGACCCGGGCTACGAAGCGGTCCTTCCCAACCGGGCGTTCCTCAACGACGGCGGAGCGCGCTTCCGGGAGGTGACGGTGCCGGGCGGGCTGGGCCGCATCCAGAAGGGGCACGCCGTCTCCTTCGCCGACGCGGACCACGACGGCGACGAAGACATCCTCATGAACATGGGCGGTGCCACCGAGGCCGACCGTGCCCGCAACGTCTTCTACCTCAACCCGGGATCCCCGGAGGCGTGGGTGACGCTGGTCCTGGAGGGCACGCGCGCCAACCGGGCGGCGCTGGGCGCCCGCGTCACGGTGCGCGTCCGGGAGGGCGGGCGGCGGTGGAAGGTGGTGCGCGACGTGACGCCGGGGGGAAGCTTCGGCGCCAACAGCCTGGCGCTGGAGTTGGGGTTGGGTTCGGCGGACGCGGTGGAGGAGGTGCGGGTGAGGTGGCCCTCGTCCGGGGCCCCGGTGGAGCGCTTCGAGGGCGTCGAACTGGGCGGCGCCTTCCGCCTGGTGGAGGGCACGGGCGCCGCCGAGCCGCTAGCGCGCTCCCCTCTCGTGCTGGCGGGCGCCCCGGGGACGGCGAAGTGACGGTGTCGGCGCTCCGCCGGGGCGCGGCCTGCCTCGTGGTGCTCCTCCTGGGGGCCGGCGCGTGCGCGGAGCCCCGCGAGCCCGAATGGGTGGAGGAGGGAGAGGGCGTCCGCTGGCGACCGCTGATCCTGGAGGGCCGGGACGCCGTGGGCTTCGAGGTGGTGGCGCCGCGGCGCACCGGCATCGACTTCGTGCAGGAGGTGCCGCTGGAGGAGATGCTCCGGAACCGGCACCTGGCCCACGGCTCCGGTGTGGCGCTGGGCGACGTGGACGGTGACGGCCGGGTGGACGTCTTCTTCGCGCGCCTCTTCGGGCCCAACGCACTCTACCGAAACCTGGGAGGTTGGCGTTTCGAGGACATCACGGAGCGGGCGGGGGTGGCGGCGCCGGATCGCCTGAGCACCGGCGCGGTCCTCGAGGACGTGGACGGCGACGGCGACGTGGACCTGGTCCTCACGGCGCTGGGAGGTCCCAACTCCGTGTTCGTGAACGACGGCGGTGGGGTGTTCCGGGAGGAGCCGCTTCCCGGCGGGGAGCCCCGGGGGTCCACCACCGCGGCGCTGGCGGACGTGGACGGCGACGGCGATCTGGATCTGTACGTGGCCAACTACAAGGTGCGCTCCGTGCTGGACTCGCTCCCGCCGGGGGAGCGGACCTTCGAGCGCATCGTGGTGGGCGGGCCGGACTCGCCGCGCATCGCCCCCGGGCTTGAAGAGCACTTCCGGCTGGTGGAGCGACCCGATCTGGACGCCGTGGCCTATGCGCAGCGCGCCGAGCCCGACGATTTCTACCTCAATGAGGGAGGCGGCGTCTTCCGTCGTGAGCCCTTCACCTCGGGGCGGTTCCTGGACGAGGACGGCGCGCCGCTCCGCGAGGAGCCCGACCTCTTCGCCCTCACCGCCCGCTTCTACGACGTCACCGGCGACGGGGCTCCGGAGCTCTTCGTCGCCAACGACTTCGAGGACCCGGATCACTTCTGGATCAACGACGGCGCCGGCGGGTTCCGCACGGCGCCCCGTCTGGCGCTCCGCACCACCAGCAACGCCGGGATGGCGGTGGACTTCGCCGACGTGGACCGGGACGGCGACGTGGACTTCTTCGAAGTGGACATGCTGGCGCTGGAGCGCCGCCTCCGGGTGCGCGAGCGCCCCACCCACACGGCACTCCCCAAGCCGGTGGGGGTGCTGGACGACCGCCCCCAGATGATGCGCAACACCCTCTTCCTCAACCGGGGCGACGCCACCTTCGCGCAGATCGCCGAGCTGGCGGGGGTGGAGGCGTCGGGGTGGTCGTGGGCCACCATGTTCCTGGACGTGGATCTGGACGGCTGGGAGGACATCCTCGTCACCACCGGGCACGCGTGGGACGTGATGGACCGCGACACGCAGCGCCGTCTGGGCTCGCTGGACTACGACTGGCGCGAGGAGTTCCTCCTTTTTCCGCCGCTCCGCCGCCCGAACCGCCTCTTCCGGAACCGGCGCGACCTCACTTTCCAGGAGGTGGGCGCCGCCTGGGGGTTCGCCCCGGAGGAGGACGTGTCGCACGGGATCGCCGCCGGCGACCTGGACGGAGACGGTGACGCCGACGTGGTGGTGACCCGCCTGAACGCCGCGCCGCTCCTCCTGAGGAACCGCACCCGCGCGCCGCGGGTGGCGGTGCGCCTCCGGGGCCGTGCGCCCAACACCGGCGCCGTGGGCGCGGTGGTGACGCTCCTCACGCCGGACCTGCCGCCCCAGAGCAGGGAACGAACCTCCGGCGGGATGTACCAGTCGGGCTCGGGGCCCACCCTCTCCTTCGCCGCAGGGCGGGGCGACGCCCCCCTCCGGCTGGAAGTGCGCTGGCGCTCGGGGACTCGCACCGTGCTGGACGACGTGCGGGCGGACCGCCTCTACGAGATCCGCGAGACCGCGGCGGAGGGGCGGGAGG
>WGEM01000069.1 GCA_015492755.1 Gemmatimonadota bacterium
CCTCGGATGCAGGCTCCTGGATGTGGGAAAGCTGGTGGTTCCGGCGGCGTTGCTGAACCGGCCGGGCCGCCTCTCGCCGGAGGAACGGGATCAGATGCGGGAACACGCCCGCGCGGGACGCCGGATTCTGGAGCCCCTCGTGGACGACGCCGACGCGCTGGCCGTGGTCCTCTGGCACCACGAGCGGTGGGACGGTCGAGGGTACCCCGACGCACTGCCGGGTCCGGCGGTGCCCCTCGAGGCCCGCATCGCGGCAGTATGCGATGCGCTGGATGCCATGACCCATCCGCGGGCGTACCGTCCGGCCCTACCGTGGAACCAGGTTCTGGACGAAATCCGGCGCGCCGCGGGTTCCGCCTACGATCCCGACGTGGTGGCCGCGGTGGACCGCGCCCGGGACGACCTGCACACCATCGTGACGCCCCCCCTTCCCTGAGCTGACGATGTCCGTCCGAACCGCACGGCGCACCGAGACGTTCTCCGAATCCGTCATCCGCGAGATGACGCGTGTGGCGCGCCAACATGACGCCATCAACCTCGCGCAGGGCTTTCCAGACTTCCCCGCTCCGGCGCCCCTCAAGGACGCCGCGTGCCGGGCCATCCAGGCGGACGTGAACCAGTACGCCATCACATGGGGGACACCGAACCTGCGTGAGGCCTTGAGTGCGAAGTACCGGGGCTTCTACGGCCTGGACGTGGATCCCGAACGTGAGATCACCGTCACCTGTGGAGCCACCGAAGCGATGGCGGCGGTGATGCTGGCGCTGGTGGATCCCGGGGACGAGGTCATCGTCCTGGAGCCCTTCTACGAGAACTACGGTCCCGACGCCGTCCTCTGTGAGGCCCGGCCGCGCTTCCTCCCCCTGGATCCCCCGGGATTCCGGCTGGACCCCGACGCACTGCGTGCCCTGGTGGGGCCGAAAACCCGCGCCATCGTGCTGAACACGCCCAACAATCCCACCGGGCGCGTCTTCGGGCGGGACGAGTTACAGGCGGTGGCCGACGTGTGTCTTCATCACGATCTCGTCGCCATCACCGACGAAATCTACGAGCATATCATCTACGAGGGGCGGCATCACGTGCTGGCGACCTTCGACGGAATGCGCGAACGGACGGTGGTGGTGAGCGGACTCTCCAAGACCTTTTCCGTCACCGGATGGCGCGTGGGCACCGTGGTGGCCCCGCCCGCCCTCACCTCCGCCATCCGCAAGGTGCACGACTTCCTCACCGTAGGGGCGCCGGCGCCGCTCCAGGAGGCGTGCGCCGCCGGGCTCCGGGAGCTAGGCACCGCATACTACGACACCATGGTGGAGGAGTACCGCGCGCGCCGGGAGGTCCTGGTCACGGCGCTGCGTGACGCCGGCTTCGGCTGCCAGGCGCCGCAGGGGGCGTATTACGTGCTGGCGGATTTCAGTGCACTCTCCGGGGAGGACGATACGGCCTTCGCCCGGAGGATGGCGCGCGAGGGGGGCGTGGCCACCGTGCCGGGATCTTCCTTCTTCAGCGTGCCGGAACGAGGGCACTCGCTGGTGCGCTTCGCCTTCTGCAAGCAACTCCCCACACTCCGGGAAGCCGCCGACCGCCTGAGGGCGTTCGCGGCTCGGGGGTAGCCCTTCAACCCTCGGACGCGGGATCGCCGCCGCTCCGCTCCGGAGGAGCGGTCTTCCCCTCGCCCGTGTCGACGGCGATGTCCGCCTCCCCGGGCTCTTCGGCGCCGCCCCCCAACCGTACCTCCGGGTCGTCGGCGGGGACCTCCGCCACCCGGTCCTCCCACTTCCGCATCATCTGGACGAACGCCAGGGCGATGTCCTTGTCGAACTCGGGGCCGGCCCCTTCCTCGATGATCTTCAGCGCGCGCTGAGTGGGCCACGCCTCCCGGTACGGACGATGCGTGCGAAGCGCGTCGAAGACGTCGCAGACGTGTACCAGGTTACTGGCCTGGTGGCAGCTCCGCTCATAGTGGAGAGAGGGATACCCGCCACCATCGATGCGGATGTGGTGCTCGTAGGCCACCACCGCCGCCATGTCCAGGTGCTCCTCGGTCTCCAGGATGATCCGGGCACCCTCGACGGTGTGACTGTTCATCACCAGGCGCTCCTCGTCGGTGAGCTTGCCCGGCTTGTTCAGGATCTCCGTCGGGATCCGCACCTTTCCGAGGTCATGAAGGAGTCCGGCGATCCCGAAGGCCCGAACCTCCCGGGGAGAGAGACCCAGGTATTCCGCCAGCGCCATGGTGAGCACCGCGACGTTGAGCGTGTGCGTCACGGTGTACTGGTCGAATTCCTTCAGGCGGAGGAGTGGGATCACATAGGCCTGGTCACCGTGCATTGCCACCGAGAGGGAGCGAATGGTGGCCTCCGCCTCCAGGAGCCGGAGCTTGCGGGTGTCCCGCAGCTCCTCATGGAGCCACTGGATGCTCTCCACCTCTTCCCGGAGCGAGTAGTGCAGCGTCGCGGTGGCCAGCGACCCGCCGTGCCCCGGTGTGTCCGCCTCCTCCATGCCCCGGACCGTCACCTGTCCGTAGCGGATGTTGGAGGGGCGACCCTGCCTGACCTCGGCGGTGGAGGTGGGCTCCCCCGTGACGCGGATGTGCAGCTCCTCCAGGAACGCCTCGAAGTCGTCGCGTGTCACCAGATCCAGAAACTCCAGGCGCTGCACGCCCGCGTTGGCGAAGCGAAGGCTCCAGTCCCAGTGCGCCAGCTCGCGCAGTGGGCGATTCTGGAAGATGATCTCGTCCGCCAGGAAGGTGAACGTACAGCGGGGGGTCTCGTTCTGGAGGTCCGCCAGACTCTGATACACGCCGTCGATGGCCCGCTCCCGGGCGGGATGGCCCTCCTCGTACAGCGTCATGGTGGCCATGATCTTGGCCAGCCCGGTGAGGAAGCGCGCCGCCGGGCTCATGCGTCGGCCTCTTTCCTGCCGGCCAGCACGGCACCCCGGAGATCGGGGTCCCTGGAGCGCTCCGCCGTCGCCAGGACCTCCTCCACGTCCTCGCGACCCGACCACCGGAGCGCCAGGACCCGCACCGCCTCCAGCAGCACGGAGGAGGTGGGGTGTAGACGCGGCTTGCCCAGCAGCGTTTTACCCGCCACCACCAGCTCCAGGAGCGCCATACGAGCCAGCGGCTGGTCCGTCCCGGCGAGGCAGCGCACCGCCAGCGCACGGATCTCGGGTGACCGTTTGTCGGAACGGATCACCTTGTTCACCAGCGTACCCACCGCTGCCGCGGGAATACGCTCCTGGATCTGGAGCAATGCCATACGAACCATGCGCTCGTCGTCGTCGGAGAGCGCCTGCACCAGCGCTTCGTCCCGGATGGGTGAGCCGGGCCGCATGGCCAGGGGCAGCGCCTCGCGTCGGACGCGGTGATCATCGTGTTTCAGGAAAGGGCGCGGATCGAATTCCTCGGGAAGCTCCTCCAGGCGGCTGAGAAGCGCCAGCATGTTCCGTTTCACGAACCAGCGGTGATCCTCCAGTCGCTCCAGTGCCCTCTCCGGCACCTGCGGCCCGAGGCGCGGAAGCAGATCGAACACCCTCCTGCGCACCGCCCGGGAATCGGACTCCGCCAGGACGTCCAAAAGGGGATCGATGGCGGCTTCCCCCATCTCCTGGACGAGGCGTTCCAGCGATTCTGCATCCACGTGTCCGGCGCCGAGAATCTTGCGGAACTGCACCGGACTGGTGAGGAGCTCGCGGATCCGGCGCGCCGCGTCCGAGTCCGCCGGCGCCGCATCCAGCAGCTCCAGGACGCGTGCCGTGCCTCCCTCACGGATCAGATCCATCACGGCCTTGCGCACCGTGGGGCCGAAGACGTCGATCTCCAGAGCCATCTGAACCAGGCGCTCGGCACCGGTGAGTGCCTCCCCCGGTTCGGGCGAACTGAGGATGGGTGAGGCCACCGCCATCCGGTCCAGGACCGTGGTGTACGCCTCCGGATTGGGATCGGCCAGCTCCCAGTCGGCCAGCAGTCGTTCGATGTTTTCTCGCAGCGCGGTGTCCGCTTCCGACCGGGAGGGTCCGACGGCGCCCGCGGCGTGCCGCGAGAGCTTGGTGAGGAGCCGGGTCATGGATGTGGAGATCGTCTGCTCCGTGGACGCGGCGGCTGCCTCCACCATCTTCATGACGGCGTCCACCGCCAGACTCTGGTTGGCGTCCAGGAGGAACCGGCGGCCCTCGGGGTCCCGCGCACTGAAGCGCATGATCCGTTGCAACGCGCGGTCGTCCAGGGACTGAACCAGCTGCGAGACGCGGGCGCGGATCCGCTCCGCCTCCCGACCCCGTGCGCCCTTCAGTTCTGCGGCGAGCTGCTGGAGGTAGCCGGCGATGACCTTGTCGTACGCCTCGTCACGAGCGTGCGAGGCGATGCCCGCAGCCACGTCGCCGGCGTCCGGCGGTTCCTCACCCTCGGGGAGGGCCTCCGCCGACAACGCGGCTTGCGCCAGACTCAGCCAGAGCTGGGACACGCGCTCCGCACCGGCCTCCGCCGCCCCACCCAGCGTGAGCGCCTCGTAGCCGATGGGGTGCAACTCGATGTGCTCCCAGGTGGGAACGTCGCCACCTTCACGCATCCCGAGGGGTACCGCGTCGCGACCAGGATCCTCCGCCAGGGATTCCAGCAACGACGCGATCTCCGGCGCGGTGACGCCGAACTCGAAGACCACCGCCCCCAGCTGATGGTCATGGAGCTTCCGGGCCAGCTCGGAGAGGACCGGATGCTTCTGTTCCGTCGCCACGCCTTCGATGATGAGCTGCCTGGCGGCGACGCCGATGGACAGGGTCCGGCGCGCCTGCAGGATGTCGGCCAGACGCGCGATGATGCTCTCCACGATGGGATCCAGCGACGGATGCCCGGACGGGTACATGGAAAACCGGTGCACTCCGATGGAGAGCTCCACCAGGAATTCGGAGAGCTCCTTCGACAGGGTCGCGCGCGCGGGGGCGGCAGGCGCAGCGGTCTCGGTCACGCTCGATTCAGGAAGGGTTCGGGGGACGGCTCCACCAACATACCTTTTCCGGCGATTTCCCGCGACGAACCACGGACGGAACGGAATGACAACGACGGATCCAGGGAGTCCCTCGCAGGAGCCTGGGCGCTACGCCGCACGTCTCCAGGCCTTCGGCTACCCCACGACACCGGCGGAGGCGCGGGTGCTGGAGCGGCCGCGCGCCTGGCGCGTACGGGGCGCTGCCCTCCGCATCGCCGGAGGGCTGGCGGTGGCACCGTTGCTGGCCCTGGTCCCTCCGCACGCACCCTGGGCGCTGGGGGCGCTGGGGGTGGGCGTGCTCCTGGCGCGCCGCCGGTGGCAGGAGGACTATACCCTGGTGGATCTCGAGGGTGCGTGCCCCGTCTGCGGGGCCGCACTCCGCCCGCCGCGGGGCAGGCTCCAGCACCCTCACCCCGTCACCTGCGAGGCCTGCCACCATCAGGCTACGCTCCGGGTGGACGGACTGGATTCCCCGCCGGGTCCGTCATCCGGCTGAGGCTCGGCACCCGCAACCTCCTCACGCGTCCATCGCCTCCCGAAGCGTGGCCATGGGCGGACGGCTCAGGAGACTCCGACTGCCCGCGAGCCCCACCGTAAGGGTGATCCCCACCACTGCCGCGGCGAGCGCTCCCAGGAGGGGCACGGAGGCTCGGAAGGGCAGCTCGAAGAGTTGGCGTACGGTGAGGGCCGAAGCCACCGTGGCCCAGAGCAGGCCCGCGGTGACCGAGACGAGACCGAGGGCACCGTATTCCACCGCCACCACCGCGAGAAGCTGACGCCGGTCGGCGCCCAGCGTTCGGAGGAGCGCACCTTCCCGCTGCCGCTGCATCCGGGTGGCGCGGAGCGCTCCGGCCAGCACCAGCAGGCCGGCCAGTCCGGTGAATCCGGCGAGGAACGCCAGCGCCTGACGCACGCGGGAGAACACCGTTTCCACCGCGCGCTGCACCGCCGAGAAATCCAGGGCGGAGACATTGGGAAAGCCTTCGATGAGCGCGCGCTGGAATGCCGCTCGGGCCTCGGGGTCGTCGATGCGCGCCAGGATGAGCGCCGTCTGGGGTGCGCCGTCCACCGCCCCCGGTTCCAGCACCGCGAAGAAGTTCGGCTCCAGGCGCGTCCACTCCACCTCCCGGAGGCTGCGGACCACCGTCGGGACCTCCACGCCCGCCACGTTCCACACGATGGTGTCGCCCAGCCCCACGCGGAGGCTTTTCGCCACATCCACCTCCAGCGACACCCCCGGAAGCGTCCCTCCCCCGGGGGGAGCGTCGTCCCACCAGGCTCCGGCCACCAGCCGTTCCCCTCCCCCGAGGAAGCTCCGGTAGGTGGAGCGGTACTCCCTTCTCAGCGCCCACGCCTCCGGCCTCCGTTCAGGTTCGGACCGGGCACGCAGCTCGTCCGGCGTCCGTCCGTTGATGGCGGCGATCCGGGTGGTCACCAGGGGGCTCACCTGGACCTCGGCCCGCGCGTCCTCCGGCACCAGCGCCACGATGGACTCCACCTGGTCGGTCTGCACGTCGAAGAGGAGGAGGTTCGGCCGGCCCTCTCCCACCGAGAGGGTGAGGGCGGCGCG
>WGEM01000070.1 GCA_015492755.1 Gemmatimonadota bacterium
GCTCTACACGGTGGCGGGTACCCGCCGCACCGCGGTGGCCATCGATCCCGCCACCGGCGAGACACTCTGGATCTTCCGCGAGAAGCCCACCAAGCGGTGGGAAGACTCCATGCGAAAGAACTACGGAAAGGGCGTCTCGTACTGGGAGGTGGACGGCAAGGGGCGGATCTACCTCGTCACGCCCGCCTTCTTCCTCTGGGCGCTGGACGCCGAGACCGGCCGGCCCGTGGAGAGTTTCGGTGAGGGGGGCGTGGTGGATCTGCTGGACTACCTGGGGCCCTGGGAGCACGACCGGGAGAAGGGCCTGCCGCCGGAGGTGGGCTACATCACCAACTCCTCGCCACCCATGGTGGTGAACGGCGTCGTGGTGGTGGGGAACTCCCACGAGCAGGGGTATTACCAGACCCGCCGTGCGAACGTCCCGGGCAACATCATGGCCTTCGACGCCGCCAGCGGCGCCCACAAGTGGACATTCCACGTCATCCCGCAGGAGGGCGAGTTCGGAAACGACACCTGGCTCTCGGACGCCTGGAAGTACACCGGAAACGTGTCCTCCTGGGCGCCCATGACCGCCGACCCGGAGCTGGGCCTGGTCTACATCCCCACCGACCCGCCCACCATCGACTACTACGGCGGCTTCCACCCCGGCGCAAACCTCTTCGCCACCTCCATTCTGGCGCTGGACGTGGAGACGGGGGAGCGCCGTTGGCACTTCCAGACGGTGCACCACGACATCTGGAATTACGACAATCCGGTGCAGCCGGTGCTCATGGACGTGGTGGTGGACGGCCGCCCGCGCAAGGTCCTGGTGCAGACCACGAAGCAGGCCTTCGCCTATGTGCTGGACCGGGAGACGGGCGAGCCCATCTGGCCCATCGAGGAGCGCCCCGTGCCGGAGAGCGACGTCCCCGGCGAGTGGACCTCACCCACGCAGCCCTTCCCCACCAAGCCCGCGCCCTATGAGATGCAGGGCCTCACGGAGGACGACCTCATCGACTTCACGCCGGAACTCCGCGCCGAGGCGCTGGAGATCGTGAAGAACTTCCGGCTGGGTCCACTCTTCAACCCGCCCATGGTCTCTGGCCAGGACGGACTGGAGGCGTCCATCCACTGCCCCGGAGCCAACGGAGGCACAAACATCCCGGGGGGGACGGTGGTGGACCCGGAGACGGGAATCCTCTACACCGCCAGCCAGCGGGGCTGTAGCGCCCCGCGCCTGCGACCGGGTACCGATGTGGATCCGGACTCCGATGTGCGATGGGTATCCGTGGGGCCGGGCGGCGTGCGGGGCCCGCAGGGCCTCCCCCTCTGGAAGCCGCCGTACTCCAGCATCACCGCCATCGACATGAACACCGGCGAGCACCTCTGGTCCATCCCCAACGGCTTCACGCCGGAGAGCATCAAGAACCATCCGGCGCTACAGGGCATCGACATCGGCAACACAGGTAGCCGGGGACACGCCACCGCCATCGTCACGAAGACGATGCTCATCTACGGCGAGGGCCGGGGTCAGGCGCCGGTGCTGCACGCGGTGGACAAGCGCACAGGCGAGTACATCGGCTCGGTGGAGATCCCCGCGCCCACCACGACGGCGCCCATGAGCTACATGCACGACGGCGTGCAGTACCTGATCGTCTCGGTGGGCGGCGGCGGAATGCCCGGCTCGCTGGTGGCGCTCCGGCTACCGCAGGACTGACCACCCCGTCGTCGCCGGACGCGCCCGTGCGCCACCTCCCCCGCACCCCGGTGTATGCAGGCGCGCTGGTGGCGGGAGTGTGTCTCGCCGGTGCGCCGGGAGGCGCGACGGGCCAGGAGGCGGACGTCATGGAGGCGGAGGTCATGGAGGGAGCGGGCATCACGGCGGTGCCGGGCATCGAGCTGGGCCACCACACGCTGGAGGCCCGCCCCACCGGCTGCACAGTGGTGCTGGCTCGAGAGGGCGCCGTGGGCGGGGTGGACGTCCGCGGCGGCGCGCCGGGCACCCGCGAGATCGCCCTCCTGGACCCCGTGAACACTGTGGACGTGGTCCACGCGGTGGTGCTCTCCGGGGGCTCCGCCTTCGGGCTGGACGCCGCCTCCGGGGTGATGCGATATCTGGACGAGCACGACGTGGGCTACCGCGTAGGGACGAAGGTAGTCCCCATCGTGGTGGGCGCCATCCTCTTCGACCTGGGGCTGGAGGGCGAGACGAAGATCCGGCCCGGCCCCGACTGCGGGTACGCCGCGGCGGCAGCCGCCTCGGGCGGGCCCGTGGCGGAGGGGAACGTGGGCGCCGGCGCCGGCGCCACCGTGGGGAAGCTCGCCGGGATGGGGCGCGCCATGAAGGGCGGCTTCGGCACCGCGTCGGTGACGCTCCCCGACGGGTTGGTGGTGGCGGCGGCGGTGGCGGTGAACGCGCTGGGCGACGTGGTGGACCCCGCCACCGGACGGGTGGTGGCGGGGGTGCGCACCTCCGACGGCTCCGGCCTGGCGGACGCGCGCCGCCTCCTGCGAGCGGCCGGGCAGGCGGAAGGGGCGCCCGACGCTCCTGCGGCGGCGGGCAACACCACCATCGGCGTGGTGGCCACCAACGCCCGACTCACGAAGGCGCAGGCCACGAAGATGGCCCAGATGGCGCAGGACGGGCTGGCGCGCACCATCTATCCCGCCCACACGCCCTACGACGGCGACACCGTCTTCGCGCTGGCCACCGGCACGCATGAGGGCGCAGTGGATCTCGTCCGCCTGGGGGCGTTGGCGGCGGAGGTGCTGGCCGAGGCGGTGCTCCGCGCCGTGCGCGCCGCCCAGGGCCTGCCGGGGCTCCCCGCGGTGCGCGACCTGGTCGGCGGCTGACGCCTGCCGCACCC
>WGEM01000071.1 GCA_015492755.1 Gemmatimonadota bacterium
CCTCCCGCCCACCCCGGCAGGCGGCATCGCCTGGACCGAGCCCCAGCGGATCCGGCTCACCCGCGAGGTCACCAGCACCTGGATCGCGCTGGCCTATCCCGCGCCCGCGGGGACGCCGCGCACCGTGCTGGAGTTCGCCCGTCACCTCCTGGAGGAGGCGCTCACGCCGGACCCGCCGGACCCGCATCTCCTCTCGCTGGCTGTGGCGCTGGTGGACGCACCCGGAGGACCCGTGATCCGTGTGGAGGCAGCCGTCCTCCCGGAGGCGGCCGACGGCTGGGAGGCCCGCGCGCGCGCCGTGGTGGAGGAGCTGCGCGCGCGTCCCCCCGAGAACGCGCACTTTCGCTGGGCCCGTCGCCGATTCCGGGCGCGCGCGCTCCTGGAAGACGTCCACCCCCGTGCCCGCGCCGTCCGGGCGGCGGAGGACCTCCTCCGCGGAGGCTCCGTGCGCGATCTGCGGCGCGAGGTGGCAGCCCTCTCGGCTCAGGCCATGGCGCAGCTCCTGCGGCAGCTGGGTCCGCCTCGGATCTTCGTGCTGGGCCCGGATCTGTCGGAAGTCCGATGAGCTTCCATGGAGGATTTGGATGAAGGTTGATGCGTCTGAGGGGTGGCAGTACCTTCGGTCGCCTGAACACCATGACCCAGACGGACGGAGAGATTCCATGAGGCGTGGTACCCTCCCTGTGGCGCTGAGCCTCCTCCTCACCGCCGCCGCGTGCGGTCCGGCGGAGGTGGTGGTCACCGCCGAGATCGAGATGCCCAATCCCGAGGGAGAAGGGACGGTGGTACGGCCCATCGAGGAGATGGAGGTGCAGCTCCTCCCCTTCGACCGGGACGCGGTCTTCGACTCCATGACGGCGGCGTTCCCGACACCGGAGCCCCCCATCCCCGAAGACCTCATCGCCGCCCGCGACGAGGTGCGCCGCGCGCAGGAGGAATGGCAGTCGTACCAGAACCGCTGGAACACGCTCCGCGACACCCTCCAGAAGCTCACCGAGACGATGGAGCAGTACAACCGCGGGGAAGCCGCCTACCGCCGCCTCTTCCTCCAGTGGGAGGAGTTCGACGACGAGTACCAGCAGGTGGAGCGGCAGATGAACCGGGCCTTCGAGCGGTTCACCGAGCTGCAGCAGGGCATCATCCGGGCGTCGGACTCCATCCGCATCCTGCGGGAGAACTGGGCGGACGAGGCCTACTCCGGCATCGGTGAGGTCTTCGCGGAAAAGGTCCGTGCCTCCGGCCTGGACGTGGCGGTGGATACCACCGACGCCAACGGCATCGCCCGCTTCCGCGTCAAGCCGGGACGCTACTGGGTCCACGCGCGCTACGAGCTCCCCTACACGGAGCTGTACTGGAACGAACCGGTGGACGTGCAGCGCGGTGAGCCCGTGCAGATCCGCCTCAACCGCGAGAACGCCGAGGAGCGGATCAAGCTGTAGCGGATCCCTGACGGACTTCCGACCGTCCGCGGAAGCCGCCCGCGCGCCCCGGCGCGCGGGCGGCTTCCTTTCGCAGAGCCAGATGGCAAATTGTGGAGGACTCCCAACCGGATAGGGCCGTGACCGAACCATCGCCCGCGGGTACGAACCCCCGCTTCGAGATCCTGCAGCGCGCCGTCGGCGTCATCACCTTCGACGACCCGGAGCGGAAGGTGAACGTCCTGGACGAGGACGTCATGCGTACCTTCGCGGCGTGCGTGGACACGGCGCGGGCCGCGGCGCGAGAGGGACGCATCCGGGTTCTGGTGATCCGGAGCGGGAAGGAGGGGTCCTTCATCGCCGGCGCCGACGTGGATGCCATCGCGCACCTGGAGGACCCGGAGGAGGCGGAGCAGAAGATCCGCCTCGGACAGGCCATCTTCTCGGAGGTGGCGTCCGTCTCGGTGCCCACCGTGGCGGCCGTCGACGGCATCTGCCTGGGTGGCGGCGTGGAGCTGTCGCTGGCGTGCTCGCACCGGGTGGCGTCGGACCGGCCCGAAACCCGCCTGGGCCTGCCCGAGGTGATGCTGGGCTTCCTTCCCGCATGGGGCGGCACCACCCGCCTCCCCCGCCTGGTGGGGTTGCAGGCCGCGCTGGATCTCCTCCTCACCGGGAAGCAGATCCCGGCCTCGAAGGCTCGCCGCATCGGTCTGGTGGACGAGGTGCTCCCTGCGGGCATCTTCGCCGACAAGGCGCTGGAATTCGCCGAGAATCTGGCGGAGGGCCGCTGGACCGGGCGCCCGCCTCGCCGCGGGCTGGCCGCCCGGGTCCTGGACGGTACCCCTCCGGGCCGGGCGCTGGTCTTTCGCATGGCTCGCAAGCAGGTGATGCGCACCACCCGCGGTCATTACCCGGCGCCGCTGAGGATCCTGGAGCTCCTGAAGCGCCACCTGAAGAGCCCGGTGGAGGAGAGCCTGGCGGCCGAGGCCAGGATCGGCGCCGAACTCATCGTCTCGCCGGTGAGCAAGAACCTGGTGCACGTCTTCCTCATGCGGGAGGCGGCGCGCAAGGGCACCGGCGTGGCCGACCCCGACGTCCGCCCCCGGCCCGTGGAGGCCATGGGCGTCCTGGGTGCGGGGGTCATGGGCGGCGGGATCGCGCAGCTCGCGGCCTACAAGGGCATCCACGTCTACATGAAGGACATCCGCCACGAAGCCATTACGGGGGGACTCCGCCACGCCCGTGAACTCTTCGACAAGGCGGTGGCCCGGCGCCGGCTCACCCCCCGCAAGGCCCGACAGCGGATGGAGCTCATCTCCGGCGGCCTGGAGATGCACGGGCTGCGGCCCTCCGACGTGGTGGTGGAGGCGGTGGTGGAGCGCATGGACGTGAAGCGTCAGGTGCTGGCGGAAACCGAGAAGGTGGTGCGACCCGACTGCGTGCTGGCCACCAACACGTCCTCGCTCTCCGTCGACGCCATGGCGGAAGCGCTGGAGCGGCCCGAGCGATTCCTGGGGATGCACTTCTTCAACCCGGTGCACAGGATGCCCCTGGTGGAGGTGGTGCGCGGCAGCCGGTCCGACGACGTCTCGGTGGCCACCATCTACGCGCTGGCGCTCCGGCTGGGGAAGGTGCCCGTGGTGGTGGGCGACGGGCCCGGCTTCCTGGTGAACCGGATCCTGGGCCCCTACCTCAACGAGGCGGGCCACCTCCTGGCGGACGGCGCCCGGGTGGACGAGGTGGACCGCGTGGCCCTGGACTTCGGCATGCCCATGGGGCCGCTGCGCCTCATCGACGAGATCGGGATCGACGTGGCCAGCCACGCGGGCCGCAGCCTGCAC
>WGEM01000072.1 GCA_015492755.1 Gemmatimonadota bacterium
GGAGGGGACGGTGAAGGTTCCCGTGGACCGATCCGGGGCGATGCGCGCGGAGGCGCTGGCGGCCCTCATCCGTGAGGATCTCGGCGAGGGTCGGCGTCCCGTGGCGGTGGTGGCCACCATCGGAACCACCTCCACCACCGCGGTGGACCCGGTGGCGGAGGTGGCCGACGTCTGTGCCGCCGAGGGCATCTGGCTTCACGTGGACGCCGCCTACGGGGGCGCCGCGGCGCTGGTGCCGGAGAAGCGTGCCCTCTTCCGGGGGTGGGAGCGCGCCGACTCGGTGGTCATGAACCCCCACAAGTGGCTCTTCACCCCCATCGATTGCTCCGTGCTCTTCACCCGTGTGCCACGGGAGCTTGCCGCCGCGTTCTCGCTGGTTCCGGCGTACCTGAACCCCGAGGGGCGCGCGGCTTCCAGGAACCTGATGGACTACGGCGTCTCGCTGGGACGGCGGCTCCGGGCACTGAAACTCTGGTTCGTGATCCGCGCCTACGGCCGCGACGGCCTGGTGGATCGGCTGCGCCACCACATGGAGTTGGCGCGCACCTTCGCCGCGTGGGTGGACGAGACTCCGGGTTGGACGCGCGTGGCTCCGGTTCCGTTCTCCACCGTGTGCTTCCGTCGTGAAGAACTCGACGACGCCGGCAACCTGGAGGTTCTTCAGCGGGCGAACCGCTCCGGGCGGGTCTTTCTCACCCACACCACCGTGGGCGGACGTGTCGCACTCCGGCTGGCGGTGGGACATATCCGCACCACGCGTGCCGACGTGGAGGAGGCCTGGACCGTGCTGCAGGACGCGGCGGACGCGGTGCGCCTACGGTAGCTCCCGCAACTCCTTGATGAGCTCCTGCATGGACTCCTTGGCGTCGCCGAAGAACATGAGGGTGTGGTCCATGTAGAAGAGGTCGTTGTCGATCCCGGCGAAGCCGGGGGAGAGCGACCGCTTCATGACGATGACCCGACGCGCCTTGTCCACGTCGAGGATGGGCATTCCGGCGATGACGGAGTTGGGATCCCGGGCCGCCGGGTTGACCACGTCGTTGGCCCCCACCACCAGCACCACGTCGGTGTTGGGGAAGTCATTGTTGATCTCGTCCAGGTCGTAGAGCTTGTCGTAGGGCACGTCGGCTTCCGCGAGGAGGACGTTCATGTGCCCGGGCATACGCCCCGCCACGGGGTGGATGGCGAACTTCACGTCCACACCCCGCTCCTCCAGGAGATCGGCGATCTTCTTCAGCTCATGCTGCGCCTGCGCCACCGCCAGGCCGTAGCCGGGGACGACGATCACCGAATTGGCGTAACCCAGCTCCGCCGCAACCGTCTCGGCGTCGGCGCTGCGGACGGGCCGCTTTCCGATCTGGCTGCGGTCCACCTTGGCGCTCCCCCCGAAGGCGCCGAACGCCACGTTCGCCAGTGAGCGGTTCATCCCCTTGCACATGAGCTTCGTGAGGATGAGTCCCGACGCGCCGACGAGCGCGCCGGAAATGATGAGGACCATGTTGCCGATGACGAACCCTGCGGCGGCGGCGGCGAGTCCCGAATAGGAGTTGAGGAGTGAGATCACCACGGGCATATCGGCCCCCCCGATGGGGATCACCAGGAGGACGCCCAGCACCAGCGCCGCGGCCGTGAAGACGTAGAACATGGTGGTGGGCTCGGCACCGAATGCGCCCAGCGCGCCTGCACCCACCGCCAGCGTGCCCACGAAGAGCACCGCATTGACGGCGTTCTGTCCCGGGTAGGTGATGGGATCGCCCGTCATGAGCTCCTGGAGCTTGGCGAAGGCGACGAAGGACCCGGAGAAGGTCACCCCACCGATGAGGGTGCCCAGGAGGATGGTGATGCCGGTGGTCCCCACGCCCACCGCCGGATTGTGGAGGAACTCGGCGATGGCCACCAGCGCCGACGCGCCGCCGGAAGCCTCATCGGCGCCGTGGCCGCGCGCACCGTCGAGATGACCGCCATGCCGCAGATGGTGGGTATCTTCAACGGCTTCGGCGGCGGCGCGTCGGCGCTGGTGGCCATCGCCGAGTTCCTCCACAATCCGGCGGTGGGCGTGGGGAC
>WGEM01000073.1 GCA_015492755.1 Gemmatimonadota bacterium
GGATCTGCTCTTCCTCGCCGGGGAGTGCGCAGGGCTCCTCTTCTACCGCAACTTCGCCGACGAGGTGACATAGGAGCCTGTCCGAGTAGGAGAGCGGGCCGCGCACGTGGTGGGTTCGCGGTTGATCCATCGTCGCTTCTCCTCGCCGTAGCGCTGCTACGCCTCGTCGGCGCTCCTTGACTGAACACGCGAACGCACCAAGTGCGCGGCCCGCTCTCCTACTCGGACAGGCTCCTATGTCACCTCGTCGGCGAAGTTGCGGTAGAAGAGGAGCCCTGCGCACTCCCCGGCGAGGAAGAGCAGATCCTCCCGGCTCTTCGGCGGGAGGGGCGGCCGCGGCTGACGGGCGCTGTCCACGATGAGGAACCAGTCCAGCCCGTCGCGCGAGCCCAGCGTGATGAGGAGCCCCGCCTCGCCCAGGTCGTGAAGTTCCGGAACCTCCGGATCCACGAACGAGGGGATCTGCTCCGGCGAGAATTCACGCCGCGCCGGTTCCACACCCAGGTCCAGGATCACGAAGGGCTCGGGCGCCGTGTTGGAGCCGGAGGCACGCCGTACGATGGCGCCCCGCTCCCCCTCCGCCAGATAGATGGCGCGCCAGAGGGGCAGGGCAAACCGGGATCGCTCGCCGTCGGCACCCCAGAGGGCGAATGCACCACCTTCGTCGTCCCCCTCGTCCTCCTCCCACCCGTCGCGCCGCCGGAGGTATTCGGTGATGTCGATGATCCCGTCGCTCATACTTCCAAGAAACGCCCGGAGCCGACGCGGGTCAACGGCGGAGTGTGTCCGGGGGTGCCCGGCCAGAGGGGGACCTGCTACATTCTCCCGGCTTGGAATCCGTCGCCATAATCGAGAACGAGGCCTATGGAAAACTGGATCGGGATCGCCATCTGGATCGTGATGGGTGCCGGCATCGGTCTGCTCATGAAGGCACTCATCCCCCGCCCCGAGGAGCAGCCAGGACACACCGTCATCATCGCGGTGCTCGGAGCCTTCGCGGCGGTGATTGGCGGCATGCTCGGCGTCGGAACGTTCCACCTGTACGAACCGCTGGCCATCAGCCCCGGCGGGATGGCGGGAGGCGCCGTCTTCGCCACCATGATGACCTTCGTCTACCGGTGGGGCATCCGCGGGCTCGTCTGAGCGCCACGCCGTGAGCACCGACCCCCGGGCGTACGCCCGGCAGAACCTGGACCGCTTCCGCCGGGAGCTCTACGACTTCCTCCGCATCCCGTCCGTCAGCGCCAAGACGGAGCACGCCGGTGATATGGCCGCCGCCGCCGAGTGGCTCCGGGCCCGGTTGCAGGAGGCGGGACTGGCGGCGGAGATCCGCGAGACACCGGGCCACCCCATCGTCCTTGGAAAGTGGACCGGCGCGGGGTCCGACGCACCCACGGTGCTGATCTACGGGCACTACGACGTGCAGCCGCCCGAGCCGCTGGAGGAGTGGCACGCACCCCCCTTCGAGCCCACCGAACGCGACGGGCGGGTGTACGCCCGCGGCGCCGCAGACGACAAGGGCCAGCTCTACATGCACGTGAAGGCGCTGGAGGCGCACCTGTCCGCCACCGGCCGCCTGCCGGTGAACGTCATCGTGCTGGCGGAGGGTGAGGAAGAGGTGGGGTCGGTGAACCTGGTCCCCTTCGTGGAGCGGCACGCCGCCGAGCTGGCGTGCGACTACGTGGTCATCTCCGACTCCAACATGTTCGACGAGGGGATGCCCAGCATCCTCTTCTCGCTGCGGGGGCTGGCGTACCTGGAAGTGCACGTTACGGGGCCGCGCGGTGACCTGCACTCGGGTCAGTTCGGCGGCACGGTGGCCAACCCCGCCAACGCCCTGGCGAAGATCCTCGCCTCGCTCCACGACGCGCAGGGGCGGGTGGCGGTGGAGGGGTTCTATGACGACGTCGTGGAGTGGGACGCCGAGACCCGCGAGCGCATCCGGAAGCTTCCCTTCGACGAGGAGCGCTACCGGCGGGAGCTGGGCGTGGACGCCCTGGCCGGCGAGGAGGGGTGGAATACGCTGGAGCGGCTCTGGATCCGGCCCACCTGTGACGTCAACGGCCTCCTCTCCGGCTACACCGGGGAGGGCGCCAAGACGGTATTGCCAGCGCGCGCCATGGCGAAGGTGAGCTTCCGCCTCGTCCCCGATCAGACGCCGGAGCGGATTGCGGAGCTGGTTCGGGCCCATGTGGAACGTGTGGCTCCGGAAGGCGTGCGGGTGGAGGTTCGCGAGCTCCACGGCGGACGGCCGTGGCGCGCGAACCTCGAAGGGGCGCTGGTGCACGCCGCCAGCGAAGCGCTCCAGGAAGCCTTCGGCGTCCCCGCCGTCCTCCAGGGGGAAGGCGGCTCGATTCCCATCGTGGTGGACTTTGAGGAAAAGCTGGGTGCGTCAGCGCTCCTGGTGGGCTTCGCGCTCCCGGGCTGTAACCTCCACGCCCCCAACGAGTGGTTCCCGCTGGAGCACTTCGATCGCGGAATCGAAGCGCTGGTGGCGCTCTACAAGAAGCTAGGCACCGCCTGAGTGGGCGCCCAGGAGCCTCAGACCGAGCCCTCCACCATCACCGCCGCCCTCAGGAGCGCGCGCGCCTTGTTCAGCGTCTCCTGATACTCCGCGGCGGGATCGGAGTCGGCCACGATTCCCGCGCCCGCCTGCACATGGGCCATGCCGTCTCTGGCGAGGATGGTGCGGATGGTGATGGCGGTGTCCATAGAGGCGCCGCCGAAGTTGAAGTGGCCCACGGCGCCCGCGTAGGGCCCCCGGCGGGTAGCCTCCAGCTCGTCGATGATCTCCATGGCGCGCACCTTCGGCGCTCCGGACACCGTGCCCGCCGGGAAGCAGGCCCGGAAGACGTCGATGGCCCCCAGCCCGTCCCGCAGCCGACCCTCCACCTGGCTCACCAGGTGCATCACGTGGGAATAACGCTCCACCACCATGAGATCCGGCACGGTGACGGTCCCGTACTTCGCCACGCGGCCCACGTCGTTGCGCCCGAGGTCCACCAGCATTCGATGCTCCGCCAGCTCCTTCTCGTCCGCCAGGAGGTCGTCGGCCAGCGCGCGCTCCTCCTCCGGCGTGCGGCCCCGGGGCCGGGTTCCGGCGATGGGGCGGACGGTCACGGTGCCGTCCTCCACTCGCACCAGAAGCTCCGGTGAGCTCCCCACCAGGCTGAAGTCGCCCAGCTCCAGGAAATACAGGTACGGCGACGGGTTGAGGCTGCGGAGCGCCCGGTAGAGATCGAAGGGGGCCGCCGATACCGGCATGCTGAGCCGCTGGCTGAGGACCACCTGAAAGGCGTCCCCCGCGTAGATGTAGTCGATGACCCGCCGCAC
Source organism: Gemmatimonadota bacterium (assembly GCA_015492755.1). Taxonomy (GTDB): domain Bacteria; phylum Gemmatimonadota; class Gemmatimonadetes; order Longimicrobiales; family Gaopeijiaceae; genus S146-37. The sequence goes on from WGEM01000073.1 coordinate 3,334, forward strand.
CGCGGACTCGAACGCCTCACGGCTCATGGAGCTGGTGAACGTCGGGTCCTCCTCGGGCTCCCGGGTGAGCGTCACCGGTGAGGGCGCCGGCACGCTCACCAGCCGGTCCACCACCTCCTGCGTGCGCCGCGCCGCGTCGGCGTAGAGCCGCTCCAGCTCGTCGTCGGTGGGGTCCTCACCCACCTCCACCGCCGCGATGGCCATGGCGCGTCCCTTCAGGTTGTCGATGGCCAGGACCACATCGGTGAAGAGGAAGAGCCCGTCGGGCACACCCAGGTCGTCCGGCGGCGCGTCGGGAAGGTGTTCGATGAGACGCACCACGTCGTACGCGAAGTAGCCCACCGCCCCGCCCCAGAACCGGGGAAGCCCCTCCACCGCCGCCGGCCGCCGGGCGCGGAGCCTCGAGTCCAGGTCCTCCAACGGGTCGGAGGTCTCCACGGCGGTCCACCCGTCCCGGGGCGTCCACCAGGTCACCTCACCGCCCTGCAGTCGCCACACCGCGGCGGGACGGGTTCCCAGAAAGGTGTAACGGGCCCATTGTTCCCCGCCCACCACCGACTCCAGCAGGAAGCCGTAGGGCGGCTCCACCAGCTTGGCGTAGGCGGTGACGGCGGTATCCACGTCGAAGAGGAACTCCCGCCACACGGGCACCACGGTGCCGGTTCGGGCGAGTTCGCGGAAACGCTCTGGGGAAGGATCGATCTGCATGGGCGCACCAATGTCCTCCGGAGGCCCGGAGGCGTCAACGGCGGTTCTGGCGGTGGACACCGGCGGCACCTTCACGGACCTGGTGCTCCTGGACGGCGAGCGTGTGGACACGCTCAAGGTGGCGTCGACACCCGACGACCCCGCCCGCGCGGTTCTGGAGGGCATTCGCCGCCTGGTGCCGGAGGGAACGCCCTTCGCGCTCCTGCACGGATCCACCGTGGCCACCAACGCCCTCCTGGAACGGAAGGGCGCCCGGGTGGTGCTGGTGACGAACCGCGGCTTCGAGGACGTCATCGAGATCGGTCGCCAGAACCGCCCGCAGCTCTACGCGCTGGTGGGTCACCGCCTCCCGCCGCTGGTGGCGCGGGCCCACCGCGTGGGAATCGCGGGGCGCATCGGGCCCCGGGGCGAGGAGATCGAACCGCTGGACGCCGACGAGATCGCGGGCCTCGCCGGCCGGCTGCGGGAGCTGGGCGCCGAGTCGGTGGCGGTGTGCCTCCTGCACGCCTACGCCAACCCCGCGCACGAGCGGGCCGTGGCGGAGGGGCTGAGGGGGCTGGACGTGCCCCGCTCGGTCTCGGCGGAGATCCTCCCCGAGTTTCGCGAGTACGAGCGGTGCTCCACCACGGTGGTGAACGCCTACGTGGCGCCGCGCATGGAGCGGTATCTGGGGCGCCTCGCCACCGAGGCGGGGGCCCTCCGGGTGACCATCATGGGCTCCGGCGGAGGGTCGCTGCCGGTGGAGCGGGCCCGCCGTGAGCCCGTCCACACGGTGCTCTCCGGGCCTGCGGGCGGGGTGATGGGCGCGCTCACCTGGGCCCGGAGGGCGGGCTGCTCGCGCATCATCACCTTCGACATGGGCGGCACCTCCACCGATGTCTCCCTCTGCCCCGGCCGGCCCCTGCACACGAGGGAGTTCCAGATCGCGGAAGCGCCGGTGGCGGTCCCCGTCATCGACATCCACACGGTGGGCGCCGGCGGGGGTTCGCTGGCCCGCGTGGACGCCGGCGGCGCCCTCCGGGTGGGGCCCGAAAGCGCCGGCGCGGACCCCGGCCCCATCTGCTACGGTCGCGGAGGGGAGCGGGTCACCGTCACCGACGCACACGTCTGGCTGGGCCGCCTCCCCCCCGACGCTTTTCTGGGTGGCGGCGCCCGGCTGGACCGCGCTGCCATCGAGGTGGAACTCACCCGCCTGGCCAGTGCGCTGGGCTGCTCGCCGGACGAGGCCGCCGAAGGTGTACTGGCGGTGGCGGATACCGCCATGGAGCGGGCGCTGCGGGTCATCAGCGTGGAGCGCGGCTACGATCCCATGGAGTTCACCGTGGTGGCCTTCGGCGGCGCCGGCGGCCTCCACGTGGCGGAGCTCACCCGGCGCCTGGGGGCCGCCGGTGCGCTGGTGCCTCCGGCACCGGGCCTCCTCTCGGCGTACGGGATGCTGGCCTCCCCCCTCACCCGCGAGCTCTCCCGCAC
>WGEM01000074.1 GCA_015492755.1 Gemmatimonadota bacterium
CACCCCGGGCACCGAAGCCCCCCCACGGACCGTGAGGGCATCGGCGCGGTGGGCGACGACGGGGACGAGCGCCGGGACAGCCGGTGGGGGATCCTCGAAGGAGTAGGAATCACCCTGAGCGGCGGCGGGCACTGCCCGGTACCCGCGGGCTCCCCCCACGTCCATTCGCTCCCCCGGCCAGGGGGCGTGGGCGTCGAGATCGGCGTCAGGCGGTAGAAGGCTCGGAGGGTTCCGGGGGCCCTCCCCGTCAGCGTGGTCCCCCTCCACGACGGTCAACGCCGGGGTCGGCCTCCGGTGAACGCGGAGCTCGAACACGTCGGGTCATCCGTAGTGGCCCGCCACGTCGAGCTGCCAGCGCGGACCCACCCGCTCGTCCGCACGGGCGTCCGCATCCAGGATGCCCTCTCGAGCTTCCAGCGGCCCTGCGCGAAACTCACCGTCCGGATCCACGATCACGCTGAGCCCCGGGTTCAGCCAGCCTTCGTGGCCGGCGAGGTACTCCTCCTTGAAGGGGAGGTCGTCCGGTACGTCATCGATGTGGAACGCCTGGCAGGCCCCCCGCACGAAGGTGCGCCCTTCCTTGGCCACGTGCCGCATGGTGGAGATCCACGGCTCCCTGCGGTCCCAGGTGGGCACCACGTGGGTCTGCTCGCCCCACGCCGAGCGTCGCGCCGTACCTCGCCGCCACCGCGCCGAGGCGTTCCGTGACCGGCCCGGGCACGGCCGAGGAGGCCGCCCCTCCTCCACGAGCGCTTCCAGCTTCTCCAGCGTCCGCTCCAGGTCGAGAAACACAGGCGCCGCCTGAACCACCGCGACGCGGGAGCCAGCAGCGGTGGGCGAGCTGGACGGGTTCATGGTTCGCGCTCCTCATTGGGTTCGGACCGAGCCTCGCCGGCGGCCTCCAGACGCGCCAGCATGCGCGACGCATCCGGCGGCTCCGCGGGATCCACGAACGCGGCGTCGGGATACCCCACCGCCCGGAAGGCGTCTCCCGCGGCCCGGACGTCGTATGTGGTGTGTCGGAAATGCGGCTCGTCCCCCAGGAGGAGCCAGTGGGCGCCGGCCCGACCGAAGGGGAAGCCCACGCTGCCGGCGTTCACCACGTGCAGCGGGCCCACCCGCCGATGGAACTGCACGTGGGTGTGGCCGCAGACCACGACGTCCGCACCCACGGCCCCGAAGAGCTCGTGGAGGCGGTCCTCGGGCGTCCGTTCCGTCACGATCCCGGAATCCGACGCCGGCGTGGCGTGACAGAAGAGGATCCGGCCCAGGGGATCCAGGTCCAACTCCGCCGTGAGGGGCCAGTGCGCCATCGCCTCCAGGTGCTCGGGGCGGAGTCGCTCCGCCACCCACCGCACCGCGTCGCGGAAGGGGGACGGCACCCGGTCCGGGAGCCGGCCCTCCGCCGCCGCCAGCACATCGGCCTCACCGTTGCCCCGGATGAACGTGGTGGGGAGGTCCAGGCCCAGCAGGGCGTCCATCGCCGCGGCGGGCATGGGCCCGGGCACCACGTCGCCCCCCACCACCACATGGTGCGCGCCCGCGGCCCGCACCTCCGCCAGCGCCGCCTCCAGCGCCGGAAGGTTTCCGTGCACGTCGTAGAGGGCGGCGACCCTCATACGTCCAGCTCCACGATCTCCGGATCCAACACGGCGCGGCCCGACGCGTCCGGCGCGGGGCTCACGCGCACCCGCGCCACGCTCACCGGAAGGGTGAACCGCCGCGGCCCCGCGCTCCCCGGGTTCAGGTAGAGCACGCCACTCCGGCGCTCCACCCGGGGGCGGTGCGTGTGTCCGTAGACCACCATGGCGATGTCCGCCGCCGCGGGATCCAGATCCAGGTCCTCCAGGATGTGGAGCACACACGCCAGCACGCCATCCGCCACCTCCACCACCTCCGTCTCCGGGAGCTCCTCCCGCAGGCGGCCAAAGTCGGTGTTGCCGTGGACGGCATGGACCGGTGCGATCTCCGCCAGCCGATCCAGGATCGCCGGGTCGCCCACGTCTCCGGCGTGGAGGATCACGTCGCTCCCTTCCAGTGCAGCCACCGCCTCGGGGCGGAGGAGGCCGTGGGTGTCGGAGATGATGCCGATGACACGCACACGTGCTCCCGGATTGATGTGGCCGGTACATTTGCACGTACCGCGTCGCCGTTGAAGCTTGGACCCCGAAGCGGCGCGGTCAAACGCGCCTCCTCCGATCCGACCCGGGATGAAACCATGACCTGTCCCCAGTGCATCGGCATCCAGAAGCTCTTCGACGACGCCACGGCCCGGCGTGAGCTTCGCCGGTGGCAGAGGCGCGGTCCTCCGAAGAGCACGGCGCTGCTCCTCCAGGGGCTCGATGAGGCGCTGGCGCCGGACGGAGGGACGAGCGGGCTCACCTTCCTGGACATCGGGGGCGGCATCGGCGCCATCCAGCACGCGCTCATGGATCGGGGCGCAGCGGGAGGCACGCACGTGGACGCGTCACCCGCGTACCTCCAGGTCTCGCGCGGAGAGGCGGAGGCGAGGGGATACGCGCACCTCATCCGGTATGTGGAAGGCGACTTCGTGGAGCTCGCGCCCACCCTGACGGCGGCGGACATCGTCACGCTGGACCGCGTGGTGTGTTGCTACCCGGACATGCCGGCGCTCCTGGACGCGGCGGCCTCCCGGGCCACGAGCGTCCTGGGCCTCGTCTTTCCCCGGGACCACATCCTCAACCGCCTGGGCGTGCGGGCCATCAACCTCGTCCAGGCGCTCCGCCGCCATCCCTTCCGGGTGTATCTCCATCCCCCGGAGGCGGTACACACCCGGCTGGAGGCGCAGGGCTTTCGCAGGAGCTCCGAGGCAAGGACGCTCCTCTGGCATGCGTGGGTGTACCGCCGCGCGCGGGGAGGGGTGGAGGAGCAGGATCGTCCCGCCACGGACCCCGCGCCGTCCCCGGACGCGCCCTGACCCGGGGGATCGATGGAGCTTCCCTTCGAGACGCTGGACGTCTTCACCGAGACGCCCTTCGGCGGCAACCCGCTGGGTGTCTTCCCCGACGCCGCGCACCTCCCCGACGCTCTGATGCAGCGCATCGCGCTGGAGATGCACCTCTCGGAGACGGTCTTCCTGGGCCCGCCGGAGACGCCCGAGGGCACCGCCCGGGTGCGCATCTTCACACCGGCCCGGGAGGTACCCTTCGCCGGACACCCCACGGTGGGC
>WGEM01000075.1 GCA_015492755.1 Gemmatimonadota bacterium
CGAGGTGCGTCGTGCAGGGTTCGAACTGCGCGGAGAGTGGGTTCTCACCCAACAGGACTTTCTCACCGACGAGGGCGATGTCACGCGCCTCGACCGCAGCGGGTTCTACGCGCAGGTGGCGCGACGCTTCGGCCCCTGGGAGCCCGTGATCCGGTTCACCAAGGTCTTCAACGACAGGGTGGGCGATGAGACCGAGGAGAACGGGGCCTGGCAAACCGCGCTGGGCCTGGACTACTGGGTATCGCCCTCGGTGGCCGTGATGGCCTCGTACGAATTCAATCGGGAAGTAGGCCCGTCACTCGACAACGACCGCTTCAACATCCACTTCGCCTTCGGATTCTGAGGAGGACGACCATGACCACGACACGGACTCTGGGTATTCTGGCCACGGTGGCGGGCGTCCTCGCCTTCGCGGTGCCCGCCGGTGCGCAGCAGGCAGGCGACGTTGCACGGGGCGCCGAGGAGTACGGCGCGACCTGTGGCCGCTGCCACAACCCCCGCTCCCCGGTGGAGCGCTCGGATCGGGACTGGGTGATCATCGTGAACCACATGCGGGCGCGCGCCGGTCTCACCGGCCAGCAGGTCCGCGACATCCTGGCCTTCCTTCAGGCGATGAATCACGACGAACCGATCGTCATGACGCAGAGCGCAGCCGCTCCGACCATCGGTGGGGAGATCTCGGTTTCCAGCGACCCCGCAGTGATCGCAAAGGGCAAAGCCCTCACCACAGAGAAGGGATGCGTCGGCTGCCACGCCATCGCGGGCACCGGCGGCCAGATCGGTCCCGACCTGGATGGTGTGATTCAGCGACGTGGCGTCGACTTCGTCGTGAACAAACTCACCAACCCCGCGTTCGACAACCCCGGGACGTTGATGCCCAATCTGAACCTCTCGAAGGAGGAGATCGAAGCACTCGTGGCCTATCTGGCGACGCTGCGCTAGGAGCCTGGCCCCCTGTCCGATACGAAAGAAACCCTCCAGGCCGTCAGGCCTGAAGGGCGTTGATCGCACGGAGCGGGAGGGACTCGAACCGAGCGCCCCCCGGGCGCGACGTGCGCGAGGCCAGCGCCGAGCGCCACCCCCAACGGCGAATGCGGGCGCCTTCGCGCCCGCGTTCGCAGGGGGTGAGAGGACCGACCCCTCCCCCGCCCGATACAAAAAACCCTCCAGGCCGTCAGGCCTGAAGGGCGTTGAAGTCACGGAGCGGGAGGGACTCGAACCCCCAAGCCCTTTCGGGCGCTCGCTTTCGAGGCGAGTGCATTACCATTCTGCCACCGCTCCAGACACGAACGGCCCGGCCACCAGGGCGTGGCGCCGGGCCGTCGGGATCACCGTCACATCGGCAATCAGCTCCGGCGTCCGCCGGCCCTGTGGGCCCGACAACACCGGTTCCATCCAATCGGGGCGCCCGGATTCGAACCGGGGACCTCTGCGACCCGAACGCAGCGCTCTACCGGACTGAGCCACGCCCCGGATGTGGGTCAATCGTGTCTCCAAACAACGGACGGGGTGGGATTCGAACCCACGCGGGCGTGAGCCCACACGATTTCCAATCGTGCGCCTTAAGCCACTCGGCCACCCGTCCACATGCGGCCCTTCCGCCGCGGACGGGCTGCAAACCGGCCGCGGTACGCGGACCAGAAAGGCTTCGGGATACGGAGGGAGTGGGATTCGAACCCACGCGGACACGAAGTCCAACGCCTTAGCAGGGCGCCGCCTTAAGCCACTCGGCCATCCCTCCAAGCCGGAGACGTTTCCGCGGAAACGCCTCCCGAGTTGCCCCGCTAGGGCTCGAACCTAGACTCTCCGGAGCCAGAATCCGGCGTGTTGCCAGTTACACCACGGGGCAGAGCCACCTGTCGGATTCGAACCGACGACCCCGTCATTACGAGTGACGTGCTCTACCAACTGAGCTAAGGTGGCAGCAGTGGAGCCGAGGGGGATCGAACCCCTGACCTCAGCGTTGCGAACGCTGCGCTCTCCCATCTGAGCTACGGCCCCAGAACGTCCCGCATGGGCGCGAGAGGATTCGAACCTCTGACCTCTACGATGTCAACGTAGCGCTCTAACCAACTGAGCTACGCGCCCATCCTCTCGAACCCTGGGGGTCCGACCATGCGCCCGGGAGGACTCGAACCCCCAACCTTCTGATCCGTAGTCAGACGCTCTATCCAATTGAGCTACGGGCGCGCACCGCTCACGAAAGTGCCCACGACAGGACTCGAACCTGTACGCCGTTTCCGGCACTGGTCCCTCAAACCAGCCTGTCTACCAATTCCAGCACGTGGGCAACGTTTTTTTCATGCTCGAGGAGGGACTCGAACCCTCACGGGGTTAACCCCCACAGGATCCTGAATCCTGCGCGTCTACCAATTCCGCCACCCGAGCCCGGCGTCGGTCTCCGAGCCTCGTGGCTCTTCGATCGTCATGGAGCCGAGGGGAATCGAACCCCTGACCTCTTGAATGCCATTCAAGCGCTCTCCCAACTGAGCTACGGCCCCATCCACTCGACCTGGAGGTCCATCCCAGCGGGGTGGACCTCACGATGTCAAAAAACGTGTGACTTCTGCCTTCGTTGCACTTCAGCGGGGCTGACGAGACTCGAACTCGCGACCTCCGGTGTGACAGACCGGCACTCTAACCAACTGAGCTACAGCCCCCTGTGTGTCAAAAAACCTACCTGTCCTCCGTCCTTCAGCGCCCCGACGGGGAATCGAACCCCGACCGCCACCTTGAAAGAGTGGTGTCCTAGCCGTTAGACCATCGGGGCCTCCCGGCAGAAGCCACAGGCCCGGAGGGACTCGAACCCCCAACCGCCGGTTTTGGAGACCGGTGCTCTACCAATTGAGCTACGGACCTCTTGTCTCTTCTCCGCCCTCCCTGCCGGCAGTCCCCTCCTTCATGGCCAGGGACGGAATCGAACCGCCGACACCATGATTTTCAGTCATGTGCTCTACCAACTGAGCTACCTGGCCGGAAAAAAAACCCGCCCGAGCCGTGGAAGGCGCGGGCGGGGTAGCCTCGGAAGGAGCCCGGGTTACCGGGTCCTCGCCCCCGCCCGCCTCCGCGGGCTCCACGTATCGGAAGCCGTCCAGAAACTCGACCGCTGCACTTCCGTCGTCCTCCGTAGGTTCTTCCGAACGTGGGAAACGCCGCCCTTCGGCGGCGCTTCCGAGCACATAGCGGGGGCAGGATTCGAACCTGCGACCTTCGGGTTATGAGCCCGACGAGCTACCAGACTGCTCCACCCCGCATCCGAGAGGGCAAAGTTAGTAAACATCCGCGGGAGAGGTCAACCCGTCCCGCCGCTTGCCCTCGACCTGGAAGTCCGCGTCCTTTGTAAGCCCGGACGCCAGCAGGAGATACCCCGTCTTGAGCGAAACGTTTCTCGACCTCAGCACCGCCCTCGGCCTCGGCCTTCTGGTGGGCCTCCAGAAGGAACGGGCCCTCTCGCCGCTGGCCGGTCTCCGCACCTTCGCGCTGGTCTCCCTCCTGGGGGGGATCTCGGGTCTCCTGGTGCCCCAGGCCGGCGCCTGGATCCTTCCCGCCGGCGTGCTGGCCGTCACCGCGCTCCTGGTGACGGGCAACGTGATCCTCATGCGGGGCGAGCGGCACGACGCCGGTCAGACCACCGAGGTGGCGCTGGTGCTCATGTACCTGGTGGGCGCATACGCCGTGCTGGGCACGCGGGAGGTGGCCATCGTGGTGGGGGCGGCGCTGGCGGTCCTCCTGCACCTCAAGGAGGAGCTCCAGAGCGCCGTGGCGCGCCTCAGCGACGCCGACGTGCGGGCGGTGATGCAGTTCGTGATCATCTCGATGATCATCCTGCCGGTTCTCCCCCACCGGACCTACGGTCCCTACGACGTCCTGAACCCGCGCCAGATCTGGTGGATGGTGGTGCTCATCGTGGGGATCAACCTGGTGGGCTACGCAGCTTTCCGCCTCAGGGGCTCACGCGCCGGCGTGGCGCTGGGCGGGATCCTGGGGGGCGTCATCTCCAGCACCGCCACCACCGTGGGGTACGCCCGCATGACGAAGCGCACTCCGGGGGTGACGGAGGCCGCGGTGGCCATCGTGTGGATCGCCTCGGGCGTGGTGTTCATCCGCGTGCTCATCGAGATCGGCGCGGTGGCGCCGGGCTTCCTCCCGGAGGCCGCTCCGCCGCTCCTGGTCATGCTGGCGCTCTTCGGGCTGGTGGCCTTGTTCCTGTGGAGGAGCGCCACCGCCCCCGGCGAGACACCCATCGACCCCGGAAATCCCTCCGAGCTCCGTCCCGCCATCGTCTTCGCCGTCCTGTACGCCGTCGTCCTCCTGGCGGTGGCCGCCGCCGAGGATTTCCTGGGCAACAAGGGCGTGTACGCCGCCGCCATCCTCTCCGGCCTCACCGACATGGACGCCATCACCCTCTCCACCGCGCAGCTCGTGGCGCAGGGGCGTCTCGGCGCCTCTACCGGCTGGCGCGTGATCCTCCTGGCCAGCATGTCCAACATGGCCTTCAAGTTCGCCATGGCCTGGAGCCTCGGGGCG
>WGEM01000076.1 GCA_015492755.1 Gemmatimonadota bacterium
CCACACGCCGGATGCGCCCGTCTCCCTCACCTTCGAGGAGTTCAAGCGGTATGTAACCCTTGCGTTGGAGGCGAACGATCTATGTACATCGTAGTGCACGGGGACCTGGCGCTGTGTCTGAGCGACGAGGATGGGATCGCGGCGCCAGCGATGACGGACTCCTACGAGATCGCGCGACAGTTGGCGGGATCCAGTCCCGAGTTCCGCGTTTTGGACATCGACGTGGAGCTCGCGCAAGAGATCAAGCGCACCCACGGCATCTGGTGGATCGCGCGGAACGGGATGTGTACCTATCACCCGCCAGATCCGGCGGCGGCCCAGGCGATGGACGTCGTCGCGGATCTCGGGGAGGTGGACCTCTCGGACTTCGAATGGGATGTGGCGACGGACTGAGCGCGATGACACGGTGGGAGTTCGAGCGTTTGAGCGAGCTCTGGAATGCCTTCGGTGCGTTTCCATTTGCCCTTCGGGAGGCGGAGTGCCTTTGGGCGGATGTGGAATATTCGGAGTACGTGATGCAACGGCTGTTGCGCCGCGGCGTCCTCGCCCGGGAGTGGGTATGGGGGCAGCCCCATTACCGGCTCCTACCCCAGCAGGTGAGGGCTGCGGTGCGGTGTTACCAGCGGGAGGGAGCCCGATGATGGTGCGTGTGTATCGGGTGAGGCGCGTGCGCGAGCACAGCGCCTCACCCGGCGCGGGGATCTGGTGGACCTTCGATCCCCTGCGAGACGTTTACGTCGTCACGCGGGAGACAGCGCCGGAGCTCGTGGGGACATTCGAACTCATCGACGGCTACGTGCCCGCGTTGGCGTTGCACTTCGACGAGCGACGGGAAGCCTTGACCTACGACGCGCGCTACTTTTGGAGGCGAGAAGATGAACCCCTTTGAGACGTTTCGCGAGGCGTTGGATATCGACGTTCGGGACCGGGGCTACACGTCCCCGGAGACGCGGATGCTGCTCATGGCGTTGGCCGCGAACTTCCGCAACCCGAAGGTTTTGGAGTTGGGAACGTACACCGGCAAGACGGCCCAGGCGCTGGCTTGGGCAGGCGCCGAGGTTCACGCTGTAGATCGGGAGCCCGATCCTGTGTTCGCGGAGCTGACCGCGGACCTGTCACGGGTGGATCTGATCCGCATGGACGTCATGGAGTTCCTTGCGGGCGCGCAGGCGACCTACGACGTGATCTTCATCGATTTGGATCGCACCGCGGACATCCGGAACGTCTGCGAGGTGGCGAAGGCGGTGCTAGAGCCCGCTGGGATCATCGTCGTGCATGATGTGGACCTTTACGATTGGTGGGATACGTTGCTTGAGGTCTTCGTGTCCACGACGTGGGAAGGGATCCGCCTGCCGGCTTGGCCGACGCCAGGGGAATCCCACCACCTGGGGGTGGCCGTCTTCCGGCGGAGGGAGAAGCCGTGGGCTCCGGCGAGAAAGTCCGCCCGCCGGGCGCGCAAGAAGTCGAAGAGGGAGGCCGGAAGTGGCGCGGGGAAACCTGAACCTTCCGCTGGATGACCTCAGCGAGACGACGTTGGTGGCGATCCGCAACGACCTCCTCACCGTGTGGTCGCGGACCGGGAAGCACCGGGGCTCTATCGAGCTCTTGAACCGCATCCTGGGCTTCGCGGAGGACGACCGTCTGGTGCGGGACGCCCGGGGCGTTCCCCTGGTGTGCGTGCACAACATGGCTCCAGCCAGGAGGTACAAGATGGAGAAGGAGTTGCGCCGTGAACGTGGTGGAAGAGGTGTTTAACGACCTGCAACAGATCATCGAGCAGTCCGACGAGTTGACCCGTGGCTTGGACCAGGTGGTCCACGAGCGCTTGACGTTGGAGGACGAGCTGCGGGAGCTGGAGCTACAGCTCCAGATGGAGGAGGTCCAGGACGCCGAGGTCCACGGCGTCATGAAGGACCCTAGAACCGGACGCTCCAATGAGGAGTATCGGAAGCTGCGCTTCCAGCAGCGCTGCCGCGAGAACCCGCGCTACGTGGAGCTTCGGGAGCGGCTGCGTTCGCTGGAGCTCGAAGAACGGAGGCTGCGGTTGTGGTTGCAGGCGCTGGAGCGGCGGCTGCGGGCGCGGGAGGCGCAGGCGCGGCTGCTGACCACCGTCGAATCATCGCCGTAGACCCCGGCGTTCAGACGGGGCTGGCCTGGACAGATCCTTTCGGCTATGCCACGCTGAACGTCGACGGTCCGGAGGGGCTGGCGAGGCTCTGGGAGCTTTTGCAGTTAGTGGCACCAGGAGAGCTGATCGTTGAGCGTTACGTGGGTGGTACGCGGGCCTCGCCGGCCCCTTTCTACGTCATCGGCGTTCTGAAGCTCTACGCAGCATTGCACGCGGTACCATTGCTCCTACGGTCACCGGCACCGCGTGCGCTGGTGCGGCGACTGCGTCGGACGTACCCGCGGCACGTGGCTTCTGCGTTGGGATTACTCGTTGCAGGAGGCTGGCTCGATGCCGAAACGCTGTGAGCTGGACCTTACCCGCTACGGGATCCGGGTTTACGGTGACTCCCAGGCGTTGGACGTGGCGAAGGCCATCGGCTCCGACGACGGGCGTTATCTGCCCTACTCCGAGCTGGCAGTGGACCGCTTCATTGGGATGGCGGCTCTCAACCGCATCGTAGTGGACCTCCGCCCGCAACTGCAGCGCTGGATATCCAACCGCCGGAAGCTCTTCCGCCGCATTCGGGAGGCGGACCGGGCAGCGGCGCGGGACGGCTTCTACGCTCACCAGGTGGCCTTCGCCGAGCGCGTGCGCGTTTTTCCCTTCCAGTACGACGCCTCGGAGACGGGCACGGGAAAGACGGTTTCGGCGCTGGCGGCGTTGCGCTACAACGACGTGCGCAAGGCGCTGATCGTCTGCCCGAACATTGTGAAATATCAGTGGCTGGACGCCATCGAGACGTGGACGGACCTTCGGCCCATCGTCTTCACCAACGGCTCCCGGAGGCAACGCCTCGAGATCCTGGAGCGCTTCGAGGCGGCGGAGAAGGCCGCCCTCGTCTTGAACTGGGAGGCGCTCTACCCGTACCGGGAGGTCCTCGCCGAGCTGCGGCTGGACGCCATCGTCGCCGACGAGTTCCACTACGCCCGCAATCGCAAGGCGAAGCGCACCCAGGCGTTGACGGGTACCTCCGGCGGGGGCTTGCGGGCGCGCATCCAGATCGCGCTGAGCGGTACGCCCTTCGAGCGCTCTGCGGCGGACCTCTACCCCTTCTTCCGCTGGTGCGTTCCAGACTTCTTCGGCTCCTACTGGCGCTTCGCCTTTTGGACGTCCAACGTCGCCCGCAGCCCGTGGGCGGACGTCTTAGAGGTCAAAGGCGTGCGCGATAGCGAGATCCTTGCCGATATGACGTTCCCCTACATGCGGCGGCTACGTCTAGAGGACCTCAAGGACCTTCCGGCGGAGGTATGGAAGTTCGTCCCGTTGGAGATGGACGCCGCCCACGCGAAGGTCTACCGGAAGGTGGCGAAGCAGTTGAAGCTCGAGAACCCCTTCTACGCCATCGCGCAGCTCCGCTACCTGACGATGGACCCGGCGCTCTGCGAGGCGAACCCTTACCCGTGGAGCGGTGACACCGCGAAAGTCGAGGCGGTGCGGGAGATCGTCGGTGAGCTCTCCCACGTCGTCGTCTTCGGCGTCTACAAGGCGAACTTGCGTCGTACCCTCGTGAACCCCTTCCTGTGGCTCGACGGCGAGACGCCGGAGGCGACGCGGCGGGAGGTCCTGAAGGCCGCCCGTCGCGGCGGGCGGTTGTACATGACGGTGCAAATGGGAAGCACGGGCATCGACCTGCCGCGCTGTCCGTACGTCGTCTTCGCCGAGTTGCCCTGGAGTTATACTCAATTCCGACAGGCCCTGGGGCGGGTGCGCCGGCTGACTTCCGGGCGGGTGGTCTACATCATCCCGTACCTCAAGGGCACCATCGAGGAACGGATCCTCGCCGTCCTTCGCAGAAAGGAGC
>WGEM01000077.1 GCA_015492755.1 Gemmatimonadota bacterium
GCGGTGACGGCGGGCGTCTACGTAGGCGGGCCGGCGCGCGCCGGCTGGACGCTGGTGGCGTTCCTCCTCGCCGCGCCCATCGGGCCGCCCGTTCCACCAGGTCCGGGGAGACGCGGTCCATGATGGGCGCGGCGAGGAGGAACGCCACCAGCGTCCAGCCGGCGCGCGCCGGCCCGCCTACGTAGACGCCCGCCGTCACCGCGGACGCCACCGTCACCACTGCCAGAAGGACCGCCGGGAGGATCGGCACCCACCCCCAGGGAAGGAAGGCGGCCCGGGCACCGGGGTGCCCCGTGGCCCACACCATGGCCACCAGAGCGGCGTACCCGCACAGGGCGGCAGGGAGCGCGCCGGCGATCCGGCTCCACACCAGCGCCCGCTCGCTCACCGGGAGGCCCCGGAGGAACTCCAGGTTCCCGTTGAGCTGGTCGGGATAGGCGTTGAAGCTCCACGCTCCGAAGCCGTAGAGCGCCGGGAAGAGGAATCCCACCCAGGGTCCCAGGCCGCCGGGCCAGCCCAGGAGACGGAACACGGCGTAGACCGCAGCACCGGCCACGAGGCCCCGGGGGAAGCTCCGGAGATTGCGCCGCGCCTCCAGGCCGGCGAGGGCCCGGAAGGCTCCCGCGGAGGCAGTGGTGGGCTCAGGCATGGCCCAGGATCCCCATCACCTGGTCGGAGAGCTCCACCCACTCCCCGCGGGCGTCGCCGGGGCGGCGGATGTCTCCGGCCAGCTTCCCGCGGTCCAGAAGGAGGGCCCGGTCGGCGAAGGCGCGGGCGTCCTCCAGGATGTGCGTGGAGAGGATCACCGCGCTGGCGGACTCCTCCTGGACCTCCCGGATGACGCCCAGGAGCGCCGACCGCATGAAGGGATCGATCCCCGAGGTGGGCTCGTCCAGGAGGAGGAGCGCCGGGCGGTGGGCCAGCGCGGCGGCCAGGGCCAGCTTCACCTTGTTGCCCTTCGAGAGCGTACCCACGCGGGCTCCGGCGTCCAGCTCGAGCCGCTCCACCAGCTCCCGCTCCAGGGACGGATCCCAGGTGGGGTAGAAGGCGGAGAGGAACCGGAGACGCTCCGCCACGGTCATCCAGCCGAAGCCCACCACCCGCTCCGGAAGGAATCCCACGTGCATCTTCACGCCCACCGGATCGGCCGCCGGATCCCGCCCGAGGGACCGGACGGAGCCGGTGTAGTCCCGGCGGTGGCCGGCCGCCACGCCCATGAAGGTGCTCTTTCCCGCGCCGTTCTTGCCGATGAGCGCCACCCGTTCCCCTGCGTCCACCTCCAGATCCAGGGGACCGAGATCGAAGCGCGGGTAGTGGACCTGAAGTTCGCCTACCGCGAGTGCGGGCATCATCACCTCACAGGGAGAGTCGTCCGAGGGCGGCGACGGTGGCCGCCGCGGCGAGGAGCACGAGGGCGACGCCGGCGCCGTGGTACCACCGTCCGCGGGCGACCGCCGTGAAGCCCACGGCCACGAAGGCGGCCCAGGCCAGCCGGAAGGGCGTGATGACCGAAGCGACACCCGTCAGCCACCCGGGGGCGTCGGAGAGGAGGACGTCCAGACCCATGGACGGAAGGGCGCCGCCCGAGATCTCCACCACCCCCGTACCCAGGAGCGTGAGGAGGAACAGGTCCTGCGCGGCCAGGATCAGCCCTCCGTAGAGGAGGACGCTGACGCCGGCCAGAAAGGCCACGGGGCGTCCCGCCAGGACGAGAAGGCTCCACGCCGCTGCCCCCGCCGCCAGCGTCCGGAGGAGGAGTCCGGCGGTCATCACGAAGGCCATGATCCACAGGGCGCCGGGGGCTGCGGCCGCGGCGCCGGGAGCGGCCCGGGCCAGGACGGGCGCGGAGAGGGCGGTGATGAGGCCCTGGGCGGCCAGGAGCGCGGCCAGGGGGACCAGGAGGGATGCGCCCCCTCCCATCCGGTCCCATCCGGGGACGAGCCAGGAGGGGGCGGCTGAGGCGTGGCCCTCGGGCGAGGCCGTGGCCAGGGCAGGGTTCGGGTTCATCGGGAATCTCCAGCGGTGATGGGGAGGTCTGATCGATCCCGGGCCCACGCGGTCCAGC
>WGEM01000078.1 GCA_015492755.1 Gemmatimonadota bacterium
CCGCACCGCCGAGCGTTCCAGCGCGGGCCCCGTCCCCGACGCATGGCTCCGCACCAGGTTCTCCTGCAGCGCGGTGCGGTCCGCCTTATCGATCTCCACCTCGGCGAGGCGCCCGAATCCGGTGGTGATCCCGTAGACCCGTGCGCCGGACTCCACGAGCCGGCGCACCACGCCCGCCGCCGCTTCGACCCTGCGGCGCGCCTCCGCGTCCAGCGTCACACGTACCGACGGGTCCCGCGCGATCCGCTCCAGCGCCTCGGGGGTGAGGGTCTCCCCGTCCAGCACAATCGTATGGCTCATGGGTCCCCTGCCCCTTCGGCGCGCCGCGCCTCCAGATCGGCCGGGCGGATGGTCAGTTCCTCGTCGCTCCAGCGGTCTTCGAGCTCCACGCCCAGGCCGTCGGCCAGCCGGTTTACGTAGTTGAAGTAGGCGGTGATCTGGCAGATGTCGAGGATGGCGCGATCGCTGAAGCCGGCCCGGCGCAGCCGGTCCACGTCTTCGGAATCCATCGCGCCCGGTGTCCGCGTGAGCTTCAGCGCGTAGTCCACCATGGCGCGGTCCGCCTCCGGCAGGGGCGCGCCGTCGGGATCGCGCGCCAGCGCCTTCGGAAGTTCGCTGGACCCCACGAGCGTACGGAGACCCGCTCCGTGGTGGTTGATTCAGTAGAAGCAGTGGTTGGCGGAGGACACCGCCACGGCGATCATCTCACGCTGCGCCCGCGTCAGCGGACCCGGTCCCCGCATCAGATGGACGTACAGCTCCACGTGGTCCCGCATCGACCTGGGGTTCAGGGAGTGGACGCGGATGATGTGATCCACCTCAGGCGCTCCGTAGCGGTCGTAGAGCTCCGCCAGGAGTCCCTCGGCTTCCTCGAAGGGCACGTAGGGGATGTACGCCATCGACACGCCTCTCGTGTTCGGGACAGACTTCGGCCGTGGCTCGAGACCGGGACGCTACGATCTCGAAATGGGCACCCCCGGGCAAGGCGTGCACGCTTGCCGAGGACCCTGCCGGGGCGCACATTCGCCGGGGACGCTCACGCTGCGCCGGATCGTCCCCGACCCTCCCGGCCGCCACCAACGGGAACGTGCCGTGGACTTCTACGAGCCTGCCGCTACGCAGTGGGAGGAGGACCTGCGCGAGCTGCGCGTTCGCCTCCTGGCGGGCGGAGTCTTCCTCGTGGCGGTCACGCTGGTGGGCACCCTGGGCTTCCACCTCATCGATCCCGACGCGGGGTGGGTGCGCGCGTTCTTCATGACCGCCATCACGCTCACCACCGTGGGCTACGGTCACGAGGTGGCGCTGGAGACCGACGGAGCGCGAATCTTCACGGCGGTGCTCATCCTGGTGGGCATGGGCGGGGCACTGTACTTCGTATCCACCGCGACGGCCTTCGTCCTGGAGGGGCAACTGGGCCACGTGTTTCGGAGGCGGCGTATGGAGCAGCGTCTCGCAGCCATGGAACGGCACCTCATCGTGTGCGGATCCGGCCCCAGCGCCGTGTATGCCGCGCGTGAGCTGGCGGCGGTGCGACGTCCGGTGGTGATGGTGGTGGCTGACACGAGTGCCGCCGAGTCCGCGCGCGCGGAGCTCCCGGAGGTACCCATCGTCGTGGGCGATCCCACCGCCGACGACGTCCTGCGGAGCGCCGGTGTGGAGCGGGCGGCGGGCATCGTGGCCTGCACCGAATCCGACAACGAGAACGTGGTCGTGACGCTCACCGCACGGCAGATCAACCCGAATGTGCGCATCGTGTCGCGTGTAGACGACGTCGACCACGAGTCCAAGATCCGGAAGGTGGGCGCCGACGCGGTGGTCTCGCCGGAGTTCATCGGCGGGCTGAGGATGGCGTCCGAACTCATCCGCCCCACCGTGGTCACCTTCCTCGACACCATGCTCCGTGACCGGGAGCTGAACCTCCGCATCGACGAGATCCTCATTCCCGAGGGCTCGCCCGCGGTGGGCAAGCCCCTCAACGAGCTCGGCCTGGAGAAGATGCCGCACGTCCTGCTTCTGGCGGTGCGCTACGCCACCGGGGAGTGGCGCTACAACCCACCCCGGAGCGAGGTCGTGGAGCCGGAGACGGTCCTGATCTTCCTGGGCTCGCCCGACGACGCGCAGGTCCTCTGCGATCAGCTCGGAGGCGAGATGGTGGCGAGGCCCGCCACCAAGGCGTAACCGATGGTGATGTCGCTCTGGGTGCAGGGCGCGCAGGCCGCAGAGCACGCCCCCTCCACCGCCGCTGGCCATGAGAGTGCGCTTATCGAGCTGGTGGGGGCGCTGGTTCTCATGCTGGTGATCGCCGCGGTGGTGGAGGCGCTCGCCAAGCGCATCCGCATTCCGTTCACGGTGGCGCTGGTGGTGGTGGGGGCACTCATCGGCGCGGTGGCCCACCGGGTACCGGTGCTCTCGCCCCTCGACGGGCTGGAGATCACCCCGGAAGCGGTCTTCTTCGTCTTCCTACCCACACTGATCTTCCAGTCCGCCTTCCATCTCGACGCGCGGGCGCTCCGGGAGAACCTGGCGCCCACGCTCACACTGGCGGTCCCGGGGCTCATCATCTCCACCGGGCTCATCGGCCTGGTGATGCATACCGCCGCGCCTTGGGTGGGTGTGGAGCTGAGCTGGGGAGAGGCGCTCCTCCTGGGTTCCATCCTCTCCGCCACCGACCCCGTGGCGGTGATCGCGCTCTTCAGCCAGCTGGGTGCGCCGAAACGGCTCACCGTGCTGGTGGAGGGCGAGAGCCTCTTCAACGATGCCACCGCCATCGTGGCGTCCAGGATCATCCTCGGCGTCACGGCGGCGGGTGTCGTGAGCTCCGACACCCTGGTCCTCGGCGCCTGGCAGTTCCTGGTGGTGTTCTTCGGCGGCTTGATGGTGGGATGGGCGCTTGCGGTGGTGGCGGGGATGATCATGGGTGCTGTGGAACACAACGCCTTCATCGAGATGACCATCACCACGGTTCTGGCGTACCTCTCGTTTTACGTGGCAGAGCATACGCTCCACCTCTCCGGCGTCATGGCGGTGGTGGCGGCGGGCATCCTCCTCGGCGGATGGGGGAAGGCCAAGGTCTCGCCGGGCATCGCCAAGTACCTGGAGCACTTCTGGGATTACCTCGCCACGGTGGCAAACGCCCTCCTCTTCCTCCTGGTGGGTCTCACCGTCACCGTGGGTGCGCTGGTGGATGCGCTGCCGGTCCTCTTCTGGTTGGTTCTGGCGATGCTGGTGTCCCGGGCGGTGGTGAAGCACTTCGGACTCCACATCCCTCCCCTCTCCGACCGGGTGGCCCGGCTGGAAGGCCTCATCGCCGCGAAGCTCCGGACGCTGGACGAGATCCC
>WGEM01000079.1 GCA_015492755.1 Gemmatimonadota bacterium
CTATTACGCTCGCTTCGGCTTTCGCCGCCTGCCGCCGAAGCGGATGCCCTGGCCGTTGCGGGTGAAGATCGCGTTGGCCAACGTATTGCTTCGCCCCCTCCTCCGCCGTCGGGTGATCGGCATGTTCTGGACCGAATCGGAGGTGGTGGAGGACACCTGATCACGCCTCCGCGTCGAGGACGATAGCGATCCCCCTCGACGTTGGTGCCCGTGGAACGGCGCGGCGCACCTCAGGCAGGATAGGCGCGCCCCCCGGTCCACCCTCCGGACAGGCTATCCTGTTGTGGGATGTCGGGCTCAGAGCTTATAGCCGATCTGGCGGAGGAACGCCTTGCGGCGGGCCACGTCCTCATCCGTCTCGATCCCCTTGGTCTTGACGCCGTCGATCACGCCGAGGATCCCGCGTCCCTGCTCGGTCTCGGCGATGATGACCTCCACCGGGTTGGCGGTGGCGCAGAAGATGCGGCACACCTCCGGGACCATCTTCACCGCGTTGAGCACGTTGATGGGATAGCAGTTGCGTAGGAAGATGAGGAAGCAGTGGCCGGCGGAGAGCGCGAGGGCGTTCTCCTTGGCCAGCGTGATCATCTCGTCATCCGTGCCTGCGGCGCGGACCAACGCCGGCCCGGAGGACTCGCAGAAGGCCAGGCCGAACTGAGCGCCAGGCACCGTGCCGACGATGGCTTCGTAGAGGTCCTCCACCGTCTTGATGAAATGGCTCTGCCCCAGGATCAGGTTGACCTCCTCTGGCTTTTCAATGCGTACGGTCATCAGCTCCATCGCTTGCCTCCTGGTGAACCGGTGTGTACCCCGGATCCCCGCCGAGGGCGCGTGCGATCGCCGCGCGAGCGGCGAGGCCGGCCCCGTCGCTATGGTTCCGGCGGCAGATAGTCAAAGGGGTTCACACGTCGGCCGTTGAGCCGGATCTCGAAATGGAGATGAGGCCCGGTGCTCCGTCCGGTGCTGCCCGCCTCGCCGATGAGCTGGCCCCGTCGCACCCGATCCCCCTCGTGCACCCAGGTCCCCTTGAGATGGCTGTAAAGGGTGCGGAAGCCCTCACCGTGGTCGATGATGATCGTGTAGCCGTATCCGGTGCGCGCCCATGCGGCGTAGATCACCACGCCGTCGCGCGCGGCGTACACGGGCGCCCCGTAGATCGTGCCGAGGTCCAGCGCTCGATGCCGGGCGGAGAACCCCTGGGTCAGCGTGCCCACCAACGGCCAGGCGAACGGGTATCCGGTTGCCGGAGAGGGCTTGCGCAGCCAGCGGCGTAGGTCACGTCGCCCGTTGGGGACGAAGAGCGTGTGCCCCGGGGTGAGCTGGGAGGATCCCTGGAGGCGGTTAAGCGGCTCCTCCAGGATATCCGCCGGCGCTACCCCCCACATCGCGGCGATCGAGTCCAGGGTGTCGCCGGGGCGCACCGTATAGCAGGCCCCTGGGCGAGGCGGGATCCGGAGCTTCTGGCCGTCCCGCACGCGATCCGGATTGCGCTGAACCGCCGGGTTGCACCAGCGGAGCGTGTCCACGTCCACCCCGAACGCGCGCGCGATGCCCCAGAGGGTGTCGCCTGGCTGGACGGTGTACGTGATGAAGCGATCACGGCGGTATATGCGGCGGTCGTCCCATCGAGCCCGCCACCTGGGCTGGAGGAAGGGCTCATCCTCCAGGAGAGGCGTCCATGCCGTGATGGTGGGGTGAGCCTCGGAGCCGGCGATCGGCTGGCGCATCAACGCCTGGACCGCCTCGAGGGACGCGCTGGCCTGCCAGATCAGAAAGCCGGCCAGGAGGGTGAGGACGAGGCGGTATGGGTTTGGGCGGTGACGCCTGGGCGTTATCGCCTTCACGATCCCTTCCTGCAGGGTGAGGGTGATGCAACCAGCGGGCACGCGGCATCCTACCACAGGAACGGGCGGGAGGCAAAGGGTCGGGGGAGTCTGCTTGAGAAGGGTTTTCTCAGACACGCTCTGGGCCGCGCCAGCCCGCCGGACGCGGCCACTTGCCAGAAGCGAGCAGGGGTGATACACTACGCGCAGCTTCCCGTGAGGAAAGTCGACAGCCGATGGCCGCCCAAGCCCTTTATCGTCGATGGCGCTCGCAGACCTTCGACGAGATCGTGGGACAGGCCCATGTGATCCGTACCCTGCGTAACGCGCTGCGGGAGGGGCGCCTGGCCCACGCTTATCTCTTCGCGGGCCCACGCGGCACGGGAAAGACCAGCACCGCCCGCATCCTGGCCAAGGCGGTGAACTGCCTGGCCGAGCCCGAGGAGCGGCCATGTAACCGATGCGCCATCTGCCAGGCCATCACCGAGGGGCGGTTGCTGGATCTGATCGAGATCGATGCCGCCTCCAACACCTCGGTCGATGATGTGCGTGAATTGCGAGACAAGGTGGGGTTTCGCCCCAACGAGGCGCGCGTGAAATTCTACATCATCGACGAGGTGCACATGCTCTCCAACAGCGCCTTCAACGCGCTCCTGAAGACGCTGGAGGAGCCTCCGCCCCACGTGGTGTTCGTCCTCTGCACCACGGAACCGCACCGGATCCCGGCCACCGTGCTCTCCCGCTGTCAGCGGTTCGATTTCCATCGCCTGACCACGGCGGAGATCGTCGGCCATCTGTCCAGGATCCTGGCGGCGGAGGGGCATGAGGCCGAACCGGAGGCGCTGGCGCTGATCGCTCGCGCCGCCGCCGGCAGCATGCGGGATGCCATCAGCCTGTTGGATCAGCTCCTGGCCTATGGGGAGCGACGTATCACCGTGGCTCAGGTCCGGGATGTGCTGGGGATGATCCCGGAGCGCGCGGTGGGGGAGTGGGCGCTGGCGCTGGCCCGGGGCGATGTCGCCGAGGGGCTGGCTCGCCTGCATCGCTTTCTGATGGAGGGAGTGGAACTGCGGGAGCTAGCCCGCCAGATGCTGGCCTATCTGCGCGGCGCCCTGGTGCTCAAGGTGGGCGGGGATGAGGAGTTGCTGGATGTGGACGGGGAGACGCTGACCCAGATGCGCGAGGTGGCCGAGGCGTTCTCCGCTGAACGCCTGGTGCGGGCGATCCACCTGTTCGGCCAGGCGGCCGCCGAGCTGCGGGCCAGCGTGCATCCCC
>WGEM01000080.1 GCA_015492755.1 Gemmatimonadota bacterium
GCCGCCGGCGTCTGCGGCTGGTGCAGTCATCGGCGGGGCTGGCGCTGGTCTACCTCGTCTACGGGCTCCTCTACGTGAGCGCCGGCTTCGTGGAGGAGCTGGCGGCCAGGAGGGTCGTGCGGGACCTGCACCCGCTCCTCCGACTGGCCGCCGCCCCGGTGGTGCTTGCGGATCCCGACGCCGTCCTCACCGCGGCGGGACGTACGCCCGAAGACTTTGAACGCCTGGGGCTCACCCCCCGCGAGGCGGCGCTTCATGTGCCGGCGGACGACGGATGGGTGCGGGCGCTGGATCTGGAGGTGCAGGACCGTCCGGTGTGGCGGATGCGGGCGGTGGAGCTGGGGCTCTGGACGCTGGGTTTCCACACCCGGCGGCTCCGGGGCACGGCCCGGCACCTGCATGTATCTTTACGTGATCCTGGATGACGACGCTCAAGGAACCCGTGGAGGTCCGAGAACGATGGGCATGCTGTCAGGAACGATCTCGTTTTCCGGAGGTGCGCTGCGCCGGTCCCTGTGGTGGTGGCTCCCGGCCCTGGTGCTCTGGTCCGCGGCGTGCGGTGGACGTGAAGAGCCGCCGGCGGCGGACGCCTCCGCGTCCGAAACCCATGCCGAGCCGGCGGCGGCTCCCGCGGAGGGCGAGGAGCTCTACGAGGTGGCCACGGAAGTGGGGATGCGCAATGCGCGAATGCCGCTTCCGGATCTCATCACCGGCGGGCAGGTCACGCCCCAGCAGTGGGAGGCGCTGAAGGAGGCGGGGGTGCGACGTTTCATCTCCCTCCGGCCCGCCGACGAAGAGGGCGCGGGTTGGGAGGAGGAGGTGGCGGGAGACGAGGTGGACTTCGTCCGGATTCCCGTGCGCGGCGCCGCGGGCCTCACCCGCGAGAACGTGGAGGCGCTGGACCGCGTGCTGGATGCGTCCGCCGGCGAGCCCACGGTGCTCTACTGCGCCAGCGGGAACCGGGTGGGCGCGCTTCTGGCGCTCCGGGCCGCGTGGCTCGACGGAGCCGACCCGGAAGCGGCGCTGGCGCTGGGCCGCGCCGCGGGCCTCAGAAGTCTGGAGCCCCGGGTGCGGGAGCTGCTTGAGGCGAGGTAGGCGCCGCGGGGCTACCGTCCACGCCCCACACCCCGGAGCGCGGTGTCCAGCACCTCCAGCTCGGCGCTCCAGTAGACGCGCCACCCTCGAGGGGTCCGGCGGAGTTCCATCACCTTGATCTCCGGCACCGCGCCGCTGATCCGCGCGGTGGTGCGGTACACGACGTACGCCACGTCGGCGCCCTCGGGCACATGCCCCAGGACCTCGTCGTCGCGGTCGAAGATGGCGTGCATGAGGCCCGGCATGTCGTCGATCATGGCGCCCACCGCGCGAGCGAAGACCTCAGCCGGGGTGAGCCCACCGGCGCCCCCGGCTGCGCCCAGCAGGTAGCGCTCCATCTCCCCGGTGCTGTCCGCCTCCACCATCATGTCCACCACCTGCTGAACGCGCTCCAGCGCCTCGGGGTGCATGAACTGGGCCGCCGCGCTCCAGCGGATGGCCCGGAGGGAGCGGAGGAAGAGCGTCGCCGCCTCTTCGGGCGTCGCCGTCACCTCCTCGATCCGCTGCGCCGCCGCGGGCGGAGCAGGGAGGAGGACCACCCCCAGGAGCCAGACCGCCAGGGCCGAGGATCGACGGAACGAGTGGTGGAACACCCGCCCCCGGCGGGGCGGGAATCGGGGAGAATACATGACATGACAATTATGCAATGCCAAACCATTGTCCTCCCGGGGCCGGCTGCGCCATCGAGACCCGGCGTAGGGAACCATCCCCGGGCCCACTCGATTGGGCGACACGTCGAGACTCGGAAGGGGCTCGGCCCCGGCCGGTTCGATGAAGGAGACGAACCGATCGATCACAGGTGAGGAGCATGATGATGATGACGACGGCAGGGAGGCTGAAGCGGATGGTGGTACGAGGGAGCGCGGCGCTGGGCACCGCGTCCCTCCTGGTGGCGGCCACGCCCGCGCCGGTGGCGTGGAACGTGGATACCGCCCCGTTGAGCGCGAAGGCGGCGATGGCGCCGGGTCCGGTGGTGGCGAAGGCCACACCCGCCAGCGCGAGGATCCCGCCTCCGACGATGGCGCCCACGCCGACGC
>WGEM01000081.1 GCA_015492755.1 Gemmatimonadota bacterium
GGCGCACCCGGGCCGGGTCACCCCGGATGAGGCGGGGGGTCTCGGGGCGGTACCGGACCGCCATCCCCACGCCCTTGCGGGCCGCCCTGGGAGCCAGCAGCTCCGCCACGTCGTCCAGGACCTCCGGGAGGTCGAAGTCCAGCGTCTCCAGCGTCAGACGGCCCGCCTCGATCTTGGAGAAGTCCAGGATATCCTCGATGAGGGCCAGGAGCGCCTCTCCGGACCGGAGGATGGTGCGGGTCTGTTCCCGCTGCTCGCCGTCCAGGCGGGTCTCTGCCAGGAGGCTTGCCATCCCCAGGATCCCGTTGATGGGCGTGCGGATCTCGTGGCTCATGTTGGCCAGGAAGGCGCTCTTGGCCTCGTTGGCCGCCCGCGCCGCCGCTTCCGACCGCCGGAGCTCGCGGGTCCGCGCCTCCACCGTGGCCTCCAGGCGGCGGTTGTGCTCCGCCAGGCTCCGGTGAAGCCGGCCCGACTCCAGCGCGCTGGCGCACTGGAGGAGGATCACCGAGAGGGCTTTCTGGGCCGTGTCCGGCAGGAAGGGCGGGTCCTCGGTCAGGGATCCCAGGAACATCCCCATCACCTGCGACGGCGTGGCCAGCGGGTGCAGCACGATCCAGGGGCCCAGCACCTGACCGGGCACCATCACCGGGCGGTTCTGGTACAGCGCCCATGCGAAGACACCGGCATCCACCTGCGCCTGCATCTCGCGCGCCACCGCGGAGCTCTCTTCCGCCGGATCGGAGGCGCCCACTTCGAAGCCGAGGCCCTCGTCGTCCACCGCCAGAAGGGCCAGCGTGCCGAAGTCGCCCAGGCGGCGGATGGCCGGGCGCACCGCTCCGAACACACCCGGGAGATCAGGGGCGCGGTCGAGGTCGGCCTGGAAGGTGACGGCCAGCGCCGCCAGCATGTCCAGCGTCTCGTGCACCCATTCGGCGCCCGCGGCAACCCCCTGGCTTTCCACCGCTGCTACCGCCCGGCCACCAGGTGGACCGCCGCTTCGATCTGCCGCTCGGCGTCCTCGAGAATGAGGGGGATGAGGGCATGGTCCAGCCCCAGGGAATTCCAGGCGCACGGTTCGAAGTCGGGGATGCGTGCCTCGCCGCTCCGGCCCCAGGCCATGGCGTTCGCCATCACGTCGGCCAGGTGCACCGCCGCCGTCTCCACGGGGAACTGCCGGGCGAGCCGGGGCTGGTGGTGGAGGCGCACCGCCTCCCGCAGCGCCGGAGGGAAGTCCCACTGGGTCAGGAGTACGCCGCCTACGTGGGCGTGGTCGGTTCCCACCGTGGCCCGCTCGCACTCCAGGAGGGGCGTCCCACCTTCCTGGGCCATCAGGAGGGCCTCGCGCATCTCCGGCCCGGCGCTGAGGAGCAGGACCAGACGCCCGAGGTCGTGGAGGAGCCCCGCAACGAAGAATCGTTCCACGTTGTCGGCGCCGCGATGGCTCGCCAGGACCCGGGCGCCGACACCGCACGCCAGCGAGTGGTGCCAGAAGGACTCCATGTCCAGGAGGTCCTCCGGCACGTCGGTGAAGAGGCTCACCACGGAGGTGGCCACGGCGAGATCGCGGATCTGCTGTGTCCCCACCACCCGTACCGCCGCCGTCACGGTGTCCACCTTCCAGGGAAGGGAGAAGAAGGCCGAGTTCACCACCTTGAGAAGGCGGGTGGTGAGGCCCTGGTCCTCGCCGATCACGGCGGCGATGTCGGCTGCGCCGCTGCGCGGGTGGTTGATCACCTCCACCAATCGCTGGTAGATGACCGGCGGCGAGGCGATGTGGCCGGCGTCCTCAACGAGCTGCCGCGCCCGGGATACGGCCTGGGTGGTGGTCACGCTCCCGTCCCTCCTTCCCGCTCCATGAGCTGGGAGTCCCGCTGGATCCGCTCCGCCTCCCGCCGCACCGCGTGGGAGAAGAGGGTGTCCAGGAAAAGGTGCGTCCCCTGCTGCTCCCGGAAGCGGTGTGCCACGGCGGCCCGCGCCGCCTCGAGCGTCTCGGGAGTCAGCTCGGCGGCCGGCGCCTCGTCGGGCCGCTCGCCCTCCACTTCGATGTGGGTGACGCCCCACATGCGCAGCGCGTCCACGTGACGCTCCGTGAGCTCCTTCCCCACCGGAATGAGGAGGCGGCCGCGCCGGTCCATGACGGGGGCGGCCAGCACCATGCCGGGCTGGGCCTGATCGACGGTGAGCTGTGCCATACGGGCGTGTTCTGCCTCGTTGAAAGTGAGGGCCGGCCATCAGGGGGGATTCACCCGGAAGGGTCGGCAGGGGGGCGGGTTACCTTGAGTCCCCCGAAGCCCTGACGGAGCCCGTGCCACGGCCCAGGAGCTGGCGCACGCGGGCCTCCAGCTCCAGGGGCTCGAAGGGCTTGGCCATGACGGCGCGGGGGTCCGCCTCCATCCAGGCCCGGGCCTCCTCGCTGTCGGTGTAGCCCGACACCAGGAGGACCCGGAGCTCCGGGCGCCGGCGCGTGGCCCAGTCCGCCAGGTGCGTCCCCCGCTCGTCGGGCATCATGATGTCGGTGACCAGGAGCGTCACCTGGCGGCTCTCCAGGAC
>WGEM01000082.1 GCA_015492755.1 Gemmatimonadota bacterium
CCGCCTGCATGGACCCCTTCGCCGCCCGGTTGTCGCCCGCCCGAGGCCCCGCCGCGGCGAACGGAGACAGGGGAAGCGTGGAGTCACGCCACGCCACGAACACGAAGAGGTGAATCAGGGCCGAAATGAGCAGGCCCGTCCGCCAGATCCGGCGTTCCTGTCGCCTGCGGTCGCGGGCGCTGATGTCGTGGGTCTCGGCGGGGGCGTCCATGGCACCCTGTACTACTGGCCCGGGGAGTCCGGTGTTTCCCCGCCGGCGTACACGGGCCCGGTACTCCCCGCCGGGGCGGCGCGATAACTTCCACGCGCCAACGCCCGCCACCACCTGAGAGAACCGCGAGCCTGCATGGACCCAGCCACCGCTCCGCCGGAGGCGCCCACCTCCACCCCCCGCATCCGGGCGTTCTACGAGCTCACGAAGCCGGGAATCGCGGGCTATGTGATGATCACCGCCGGCGCCAGTGCGTACGTGGGGTCGCGGGGCACGTTGGACGTGGCGACGGCGCTCCACACCATGCTGGGCACCGGCCTGGCCACCGCCGGGGCGCTGGCGCTCAACCAGTACGTGGAGCGCGCGGAGGACGCGGTGATGCTCCGCACCCGCCACCGCCCGCTGCCTTCGGGACGCCTTACCCCGCTGGAGGCGCTGGCCTTCGGGACGGCATGTCTCATGCTCGGCCTGGTATGGCTGGCGCTGGCGGTGGGTCCACTTCCCGCCGCGCTGGCGGCGCTCAGCGGCGCCATCTACCACGGCGTCTACACGCCTCTGAAGAAGCGCTCCTACCTGGCGACGCTCTTCGGCGCGTTTCCCGGCGCGCTCCCCATGCTCATCGGCTGGACCGCCGCCACGCAGGACTTCAACGCCGGCGGCGGCTTCCTCTTCCTCATCGGGTACCTCTGGCAGCTCCCCCACGTGCTGGGGCTGGCGTGGATGCTGAAGGACGACTACGCCCGCGTGGGGTTCAAGCTCATCCCTGAGGGGGGCGCCCGCACCATCGGCCGGCACATGGTGGTCTCCACGGCGCTGCTCATCCCCGTGAGCTGGGCGCCTACGATCCTGGGCTATACGGGATGGATCTACGCATCGGGCGCCACCGTGCTGGGTCTCCTCTTCCTGGCGCGCGCGTTGCAGGCGGCACGTGAGCTCACGTCCTCCAGCGCTCGGGGCGTGTTCTTCGCGTCGCTTCTCTACCATCCCCTCCTCCTGGGTCTCATGTTGCTGGACACGGTGCGGTGAGGGACGGGGGGCGTGTTTCACTTCACGGACGGAGGATGGTTCAGGTGCGAGGCAGGAACGGACGACGGGTGCGCCGACGGCTCCGGAGCCTCCTGGCCACGACGGCGGCGGTCATGATGATGACGGTGACCGGTGGCCGGACCGAGGCGCAGGAGCGCCCCCGCGCCCGGGACATCGGGCTCGTGGTGGGGATCTTCGAGCCCGGCACCCACAACGCCATCACCGACGTGGCGGGCGTGCGGGTGGGCCACGTCACCGTCTCCGACGGCGAACGGATCCAGACCGGCGTCACCGCCATCCTCCCCCACGGTGGCAACCCATACCGCTCACGGGTGCCAGCGGCCATCCACGTGGGGAACGGATTCGGGAAGCTCCTGGGCGTCACGCAGGTGCGGGAGCTGGGTGAGCTGGAGACGCCCATCCTCCTCACCTGCACGCTCTGCGTCTGGAAGGCCGCCGACGCCATGGCGGAATGGATGCTGGAGCGCGAGGGGATGGAGGGGGTGCGCTCCATCAACCCGGTGGTGGGCGAGACCAACGACGGACGCCTGAACGACATCCGCGCCCGGCCCATCACCGCCGAGCACGTGGTGAAGGCACTGGAGTCGGCGAGCGGCGGCCCGGTGGAGGACGGCGTCGTGGGGGCCGGCGCGGGCACCGTGGCCTTCGGATGGAAGGGGGGCATCGGCACCAGCAGCAGGGTGCTGCCGGCCTCGCTGGGCGGGTACACGGTGGGTGTGCTGGTCCAGTCCAACTTCGGCGGGATCCTGCAGATGAACGGCGCACCGGTGGGACGCGAGCTGGGTCAGTACGCCTTCGCCCAGCAGGTGCGCCGGCGGGATGGCGGCCAGGCCGACGAGCAGGAGTGGGGCTCCATCATGATCGTGGTGGCCACCGACGCTCCGCTCTCGGACCGGAATCTGGAGCGGGTGGGGAAGCGCGCGGTCATGGGGCTGGCCCGGACCGGTTCCTTCGCCAGCAACGGGTCGGGCGACTATGTCATCGCCTTCTCCACCGCCGAGGGCGTGAGGCGCACCCCGGGGACCGAGGTACGTACGGTCCAGGACCTCTCCAACGACCACATGAGCGCACTCTTCCAGGCCACGGTGGAAGCCACCGAGGAAGCCATCTACAACTCCTTGCTCCGGGCGCACACCGTCACCAGCAACGGCCGCACCGTGGAGGCGCTCCCGCTTCGGGAAACGCTGGAGATCCTGAGGCGCTACGGCGCGGTACGGTGAACGTCCCCGGCCCCTCCGACGCGCGGCTGCGCGCCGCCGTCTACCGCAGCTTCGCGGAGACGGGGCGACCGCCCGCCGTGGCAGAGCTGGCAGCGCGCTTCGGGACCAACGAGGCGGAGATCCGCGCCTCCCTGGAGCGGCTGGCGGCAGACCATCACCTGGCGCTCCTCCCCGACGGTGAGGTCTGGATGGCCAACCCCTTCTCGGCGGTGGAGACGCCGTACTCCGTGGAAACGCCTCGCATGCGCACCTTCGCACCCTGCGCGTGGGACGCCTGGGGCGTGCCCGCCATCCTCGAGTGCGACGCCACGGTGCGGACGCGCTGCGCCGGCAGCGGCGAGCCTCTCACCTTCGGGGTGCGCGACGGAGCGCGAGTCGGCGACGACGGCGTCATTCACATGGTGGTACCCATCCGCGACGCCTGGGCAAACATCGGGTACACCTGAAGTCGGATGCTCGCCTTCCGGTCGGAAGGGCACGTGCAGGCCTGGCTGGAGCGCACCGGCGAGCCCTTCGGCGCGCTCATCGACTTCGAGACCATGTGGCGCCTCGCCCGCCTCTGGTACGCCGGCCGCATGGACGAGGCGTGGCGGGGGCGGAGCGCGGAGGAGGCGGAAGCGGTGTTCCGGGCCTGCGGGCTGGAGGGCGAGTTCTGGCGGATGGGGTAAGGGGACGTCAGCCCTCCGGCGGCTCCTCCACCAGCGGAAGCGGTCGCCCCTTCCCTGCCGGGCGCTCTGCGCTCAGGACCGTCTGGCGCGCCCGCTTTGCCGCCGCCGGTTCGGACAGCGTTCTCCACATGTTGTAGATGAAGCACCCCAGCGCCACCGCGCTCACCACCGCACCCACCTTGAGGGCGACGTCGCCGGTTCGGTACCACGTGGGCCGCATGAGCCAGCCGCCTACCATGAGCGCCAGCCCCACGTTCGCCAACCAGAGGTGAATCCGAGCCAGGCTCCGGCTCTCCAGCGGGCGGCCGGTGAAGCGGGGGATCACGTGGTACGCCACCCCGAAGATGAACATGGACACGAAGCCCAGCAGCGCGGCGTGCGCGTGAGCCGGCCGGTAGGCCAGGTGATCGGCGGGCCAGAGGGCCATGCTCACCCCTAGTGCCGCCGCCACCGCAAGCCAGATCAGGCTGGAGCGGAGGAAGTTCCGGACGAACGCTTCCATGAGCACGGGTGTGTGCAGTCTATACGCCTACGGGACCGAAGAGCAGGTTCCCGGGCGCTTCGGGGTCGTCGCCTCGGTAGAACTCCCGCCCGGTCTCCAGCATCTCCTGGCGGCTGATGACACCGTCCTGGTTGGCGTCCAGCTCGATGAACACGGTGCGCGCCAGCGCCGCCGGCAGACCGAACACGCCGTAGAAGTTGCAGAACTCGTCCGGGCCGATGAAGCCGTCCTCGTCGGTGTCGAAGACGGTGAAGAGGCGATCGGTGATGGCCTCCACCTCCGCCTCGTACCGGACGTCGTCCTCCAGCGTCCGCTGCCAGTAGAGGAGCCACTCGTCCAGGTCCACACCGCCGTCGGCATACACGTCCGCCCCCGCCCGGAGCCCTTCCCAGCGCCCCACGTACG
>WGEM01000083.1 GCA_015492755.1 Gemmatimonadota bacterium
GGGTGCAGCTCCGCGCCCACATCCTCCAGGAGCCCGCGCAGGGACCGGGCGCCCGCCTGGAGGCGGCGCTGGACGTCGCCCAGC
Source organism: Gemmatimonadota bacterium (assembly GCA_015492755.1). Taxonomy (GTDB): domain Bacteria; phylum Gemmatimonadota; class Gemmatimonadetes; order Longimicrobiales; family Gaopeijiaceae; genus S146-37. Next base: position 85 of record WGEM01000083.1, read on the forward strand.
ACCTCCACCCCGTAGACCGCCAGCAGCGGCTCCGGGCCCCCCGGTCCCAGCGGCGCCACCACGTGCGCCGGGCCCCGCCACCAGCTCAGCACCGTGCGCACCGCTTCCGACGTCACCAGCGGCAGATCGCATCCCAGGAGGAACACCCCCCCGGCTCCGCGCTCCACCGCGCGGTGGAGCGCCGCTTCCAGACCGCCCAGCGGCCCCTGGCCCGGGTGGAGGTCGGTGATGACGGGAGCGTCGTAGGGCCGGTCTCCCTCCTCACGCACCACCACCACGACGGCTCCCACCTCCGGCGCCAGCGCCTCCACCGCGCGGTCCAACAGCGTGCGCCCTTCCAGCACCGCTTCGGCCTTGTCGGAGCCGAAGCGGCGCGACGCCCCACCGGCCAGCACGGCACCCAGGACGTCGGAGTGAGGCATCAGCGGAGACGCTCGGGGTGGGCATAGACGTTGAAGCGACCCCCGCGAGCGAACCCGATGAGCGTCTGCCCCAGGGCGCGGGCCAGCTCCACCGCCAGCGTCGACGGCGCGCCCACCGCCACCAGCACCGGGAAGCCCGCGAGCACCGCCTTCTGCACGATCTCGAAGGACACCCGGCCGCTCACCACCAGCACGCGTCCCGACGCCGGCAGTCCGCCCTCCAGGAGGAGGGCGCCCACCACCTTGTCCACCGCGTTGTGGCGCCCCACATCCTCCCGGACCGCCACCACCGCCCCCTCCGCGTCGAAGACGCCCGCCGCGTGGAGTCCTCCGGTGCGCGCGAACCCGCCCTGATCTTCCAGGAGACGGTCCGGGAGACCGCCCACCACCTCCGCGTCCACCACCGTGTGGTCACTCAGCGCTTCGCACCCCGCCGCACGAACCGCGTCGATGGACGCTTTCCCGCAGACGCCGCAACTCGCCGAGACCAGGACGTACCGGCGGAGCACGGTGGCGTCCAGGGAGACGCCGTCGGAGAGAAGCACCTCCACGGTGTTGTACTCCTGGCGCTCCGGACCCGTGCAGTACGTCAGCGAGACGATGTCGTCGGCGCGCCGGACGACGCCCTCCCCCACCAGGAGACCCGCCACCAGCTCGAAGTCATGGCCCGGAGTCCGCATCGTCACCGAGAAGGGAAGCCCTGCGTCGCCCCTGCCGGCGACCGCCTCGCCCCCCGCGATGCGGATCTCCAGCGGTTCCTCCACCGCCAGCGTGTCGCGCACCCGGCGGCGTCCCTCCGCCGAGTAGCGCACGACGTCGATGCGTCGCACCATCGACCGCCGTCCCATCATGGCGCGTCCACCTGCGTGCGCGGCCGTACTTCCACCACGGCGTTGAAGTCGGGGATCCCGGACTCCGGCTCCACCACGTCATGGCGGATGAGCGCGTTGGCCTCCGGCCAGAACACCTGGAGGTTGCGCTCCTTCACCGGCGCGATGCGCACGCGGGCCGTCATGCGCCCCACCTCGGAGCGGATCTCCACCCGATCACCTTCCGCCACGCCCAGTCTGCGGGCGTCCGCCGCCGCCATGAGGACGTCATCCCTCCGTCCCCCGGTGAGTGGATCTCGCGGGGCGTGCACCATGGAATTGAACTGCTTGCCCCGCCGTGTGCTGAGATGGAAGCGACCCTCCGGGATCTCCATCTCCGGCGGCCGTACCGCGTGGAACCTGGCCCGCCCGTCCGGCGTGGCGCACACGCCCCCCTCGCACAGCCGGGGACCGCCCCACTGGACCTGATCGCCCGCGGCACGAAGGGTCTCGATCCCGGCGTAGAAGGGAACCGCCCGGGCAATGTCCTCCCGCACCGCCTGCGCCGTCTCCAGCCCCAGACGGGCCGAGCGGGAGGGGTCGAGGCGCCGGGCCACATCCAGGAGCGCCAACCACTCCGGGCGTGCCTCCTTCACCCGGGGTCCGGGGATCTCCGGCGAGAAGTAGATCCTCCGCTCCGTGGCGGTCTCCGTACCCCCGCCGGGCTGTTCGTACCGGGTGGTGGCGGGCAGGATGAGCACCGCCTCGTCCGCCTCAAGGAACATCTGGTGCGTGAGCACGATGTCCTGGTGCACCCTCAGCCTCGAACGCCTCAGCGCCTCGGCGCAGTACTCCGGGTCGGGGAGGGTGCGGAGGTAATCGCCGCCCACCGCCCAGAGCACGTCGATCTCACCCCTGTGGGCCGCGTGCACCGCCTCCACCGCCGAGAGCCCGCGCCAGTCCGGTACCTCGAAACCCCAGAGGGCGCCCATCTCCGCCGCCGTCTCCGGACCCACGGGCCGCCCGCCGGGGAAGGACCACGGCACCGCACCCACCTCCGCCCCACCCTGCACTCCGGAGTGCCCGCGGATGGGCATCAACCCGCACTTCTCCCGACCCAGCCACCCGCGGGCCAGCGCCAGGTTGACGATGGCCTGCACGTTGTCCACGCCGAAGCGGTGCTGCGTGATCCCCATGGACCACACCAGCACCGCGCGCTCCGCACCGGCCACGAGATCGGCAAAGCGCGCCATCTCCCCACGGCTCACGCCGCTGAAGCGTTCCAGGTCTTCCCAGCTCTGGGCCGCCAGCCCGCGCTCCACCCCTTCGAACCCTGCCGTGTGCGCCTCGATGAACGCCCGGTTCACCGCGCCCCGCCGGACCAGCTCTTTGAGCACGCCGTTCAGGAAGGCGATGTCCCCGCCCTGATGTACCTGGAAGAAGTCGTCCGCCAGTCGGGTTCCGAAGAGCGCGCTGTCGAAGATGGAGGGGATCCAGTAGCGCTCCATCGCCGGCTCGCGGAAGGAGTTCACCACGGCGATCCGGGTCCCCTGCTCCTTGGCGCGATACATGTACTTCGTGGCCACCGGCTGGTTGTTGGCCACGTGTGAGCCGATGAAGACCAGCAGGTCGGTGCCGATCCAGTCCGAGTAGGAGCAGGTGGAGGCGGCGTACCCGATGGAGCGCTTCAGCGCCGTCGTGCTGGGCGCGTGACAGATCCGCGCGGAGTTGTCCACGTTGTTGGTGCCCAGGAAGCGGGCCACCTTCTGAACGCCGTAGTACACCTCGTTGGTGAGCCCCCGCGACGTGAGGTAGAAGGCCATCCTCCGCGGGTCGGTCTCCGCCATGACGCCAGCGGCCAGCTCCAGCGCGTCGTCCCACGACACCGGCCGGAATCCCGGCTCCCCCCGCCGCCGGAGGAGGGGCACCGGAACCCTCCCCAGCTCGCGCAGCTCGTCGGGGCTCCGTTCCTCCAGCGCCCGGACGTCCCGGACGAGTTCGGGATCGAAGGGGCCCATCGTGTTGAGCCGGAGGAGTTCCAGCCGGATGGTGCAGAGGTGCACACCGTCCAGCGTGTAGTCCCGGATGCCGGTGGTACCCAGCGCGCATCCGTCGCACACACCCTCCCGCAGGATACGCATGGCGTACTCCAGCCGGTCCCGATTCCGCCACCACGCCCGTGCCATGTCGGCAAAGTGGTGGGGCTTGTCGTGGCCGAGCCCGAAGGGAACGGGCGAGACCCACATCGAAGGATTCCAGCCGAATTCCACGTGACCTCCGCGGGGACGGAACGCTGGGGGCTCGAAGTGCGCGTCAGAAGATGGCGTGGAGGACGATGTTCACCAGACCCGCCACCAGGATGGTGAAGAACGTCTTGGCGTTCCCGATATCCAGCGCCTGACGGATGCCGATGAAGCCCGCCACCATGACCCAGAGATTCACCAGCGCCAGGAGCGGCCACGACAGGATGGGGATCACACCAAAGACATAGAACACCGAGGGTGCCTGAGCGAACCCGAAGGCCCGGAGCACTTCTCCCCACGTGGCCCGTCCCCCAAAGAGGTAGTGACCCACCAGGTACACGATCCCCGACCAGATCATCCACCCCACGAGGACCGCAATCCCGTTGGCGATCATGGAACCGGCGCCGGCGCCCACCCCCCCGATGCTGGCGGCCAGAGCACCGAGCGCCACCACCGCCGCCGCCTGTCCGGTGGCGGACTCGTCGTGTTCCACCTCCTCGAAGACGTCCACGTTCAGAAAGAGCGCGCCCGTGAAGCGCGCCCCGAAGGTGCGTGCGGGAGGGGTCATCTCCGGGTGCTCCTGTCGCGAGGGTACGGGCGGGGGCGTGCGGTTCTGCGCCCCCCACTGACGGGACAACGATGGCGTGCAGATGCGGCTCACGCCACCGCCGCTTCTTCCCCGACTCCCTCCCCGGGGCGATATTGCCGCGCTCGAAACCCTGTCCCGGAGCCGCGGCGCGGGCGCGCAACCCTGCTGAACGAGAGAACCCGTTGAGCACAGCCACCCCTCCGAACCCCTGGACGGCGACCGACGCGCGGGCGCTCTACGGCGTGGACCGCTGGGGTGCCGGGTACTTCGATGTGAGCGAAGGGGGCACGGTGGTGGTGCGGCCCGATCCCACCGGTCCGGTGGCCATCGATCTCCACGACGTGGTGCGCGGACTCGCCGCCCGCGACCTCCATGCGCCGTTGATCATCCGCTTCCCCGAGATCCTCGGGCACAGGATGAGGGCGCTACGCACCGCCTTCGACGACGCCATCGCCGAGTGTGAGTATCGCGGGGCATACCGGTGCGTCTATCCCATCAAGGTGAACCAGGAGCGCCACCTCTGCGAGGCGGTGCGCGACTTTGCGCTGGAGCTGGGCTTTGGCCTGGAGGTGGGCTCGAAGCCCGAACTCCTGGCGGGTCTCGCGCTCACGGAGGGCGCCAACGGGATGCCGCTGGTGTGCAACGGCTTCAAAGACCGGGAATACATCGAGACCGTCGTCATCGCCGCCAAGATGGGGCGAAACATCGTCCCCGTGGTGGAACAGGCCCACGAGCTGACACTCCTCGTGGAGTCGGCGAGGCGCCACCGGGTGACGCCTCGTTTCGGGTTGAGGGCCAAGCTGGCGGCGCCGGGCATCGGGCGATGGGCCGGCTCCACCGGGTTCCGCGGGAAGTTCGGCCTCACCGTGGGCGAGATCCTCCACGCCGTGGAGTGCCTCCGGGGGCAGGACGCGCTGGAAGGCCTGCGGATGCTCCACTGCCACATGGGCTCACAGGTCTTCGACATCCGGGCGGTGAAGTACACCGTGAGCGAGCTGGCGCACCTCTACGTGGAGCTGGTCCGACGGGGGGTTCCCATCGACACGCTGGACATCGGAGGCGGGCTGGGGGTGGACTACGACGGGACCCAGTCGGCGACGGACTCGTCGGTGAACTACACGCTGGAGCAGTACGCGGAGGACGTGGTGTACCGCATCCAGTCCATCTGCGACGAGGCGGACGTCCCCCACCCGGACATCATGACGGAATCGGGCCGGGCCATCGTGACGCACTCGAGCGTCCTGGTGTGCGAGGTGCTCGGGAGCCGCGTCTTCCCCGCCGAGCCCGACGACGCGCTGGTCCAGGAGGCCCTGGCGCAGGACGACCCGCCGCAACCGCTCCTGGACGTACACGACGCCTACCAGCGGCGTCTCAGCGACGATCCGCTGGAGGTGCACGCCGACGCCGAACACGCGCTGTCGGAGGCCACCAACCTCTTCAATCTCGGCTACATGGATCTCGCCACCCGCGCGGCGTGTGAGGAACTCTACTGGGCGGTGGGGCAGACGTCCCTGGACCGCCTGGGTGAGGACCTCCCCGACGAGCTGGAGGCGCTCCCGGACCGGCTGGCGGACCTCTACTTCGTGAACATGAGCGTCTTCCAGTCGCTGCTGGATTCGTGGGGCATCCAGCAGGTCTTTCCCATCATGCCCCTCCACCGCCTGGACGAACGACCGAGCCGACGCGGCGTCCTGGTGGACATCACCTGCGACTCCGACGGACGCATCGACCACTTCCCCGGCGAGGACGGACCCAAGACCACGCTGGAGCTGCACCCGCTGAGGGAAAGCGACGACCCTCCGCAACCCGAGCCGTACTACCTGGGCATCTTCCTCACAGGAGCCTACCAGGAGACGCTGGGCGACCTCCACAACCTCCTGGGCGACACGCACGTCGTGCACGTGCGTTCCGCGCCGAAGGGGCGCTGGCGAATCGAGAGCGTGGTGGAGGGCGATTCGGTGAGCGAAGTCCTTTCCTACGTGCAGTTCGACCCGGCCGACATCCGCCGGCGCATCCGGAGCGACGTGGAAGCCGCCCTCGAGGCGGGGCGCATCACGCTCAAGGAGGCGGCCCGGATGCGCCGCTTCCTGGACGAGGGCCTGCAGGGCTACACCTACCTGGAGTGAGGGCGCGCCCATCGCGCCATCGCATCCTTCGACGGACACGTGGCGAGGTTTTCCCCGTCTGGAGTCACGCACCGAAGTACGGCTCCAGCGCGTGCGGGGGTGGCGGTGGCGTACGGAGGCTCACGCCCACATAGAGGAGTGCGGACACGGTGAATCCCGCCAGGACGGGCTCCACCGAAGCGGGCCCCAGCGCCTCCCAGGCGAAGGTGGCAGCCACCCCCCCGATCATGGCGGCCGCCGCGCCCTGGCGCGTTCCGCGGCGCCAGAGGACGCCCCCCACCACCGGCATGACGAATGCGGATGCCATGAGGGCGGTGAAGAGGAGCACGATGAACTGCACCAGCTCCCCTTCCCCCACGCCGCTCAGGAGGAGGAGCACCGGCACCGTGCCCACCAGGAGGATGCCGAGCCGGTCCACCCAGAGCCGACGGGTGGGGCTCACGTCTGGATCCACGAGGTTCTGGTAGATGTCCACCGAGAGCGCCGACCCCGCCACGATGAGGAGCGAATCCACCGTGGACATCATGGCGGCGGTGATGGCGGCCAGCATCACCGAGCCCAGCGCCGCCGGGAGCACCGCGCGCGCCACCATGGGCATGGCCAGATCGCCGGTGGGGAGCTGGGGGAAGAGCACGATGGCCGCCAGCGCGATGACGAAGACCATGAGGTTCAACGCCAGGATGGTGACGATGGCGAAGAGGACGCCCCTGCGAATGGTGGGCATGTCCTTCATGGCATAGAGGCGGATGAGCTTCTCCGGCGTGGCGATCCCACCCAGGAAGAACGAGATCCCCATGGAGAAGAGGAGCACGCCGGGCATGGTGTCCCAGGTGAAGACCAGCGGATGGGCAGACTGCGCCAGCGCCATGAGGCCGTGGAGGCCGTCCACCTGCCTCAGCGCCAACGGAACCGCCACCACCGCTCCCAGCGTCATCACCACCAGCTGGAACGCGTCGGTATAGACCACCGCCAGCATCCCACCCAGCACCGTATACGCCAGCAGGATGGCGGTAAAGCCGATCATCCCGGTGGTCACGTCCACCCCGAAGACCGCCCGGGCGATGAGGCCGCCGGCGACGATCTGCGCCTGGATGTACACCACGCCGGCGACGAGAATGATCCCCGCCGCCAGCGCCCGGACACCCTTACTGTCGTAGCGGCGCTCCACGAAGGCGGGAAGGGTGAGTTCCCGCGTCCGGGTGAAGCGGGGCGCCAGCACCGCCACCATGAACCAGTACGAGAGCGGGATGGAGAGCAGCACCCACCCGAAGGACCACCCGGCGGTGTACATGACGCCGATGGTGCCCACGAAGGTGCCCGCCGACGTGTGCGTGGCCGCCATGGTGGCGCCTCCGGTGAACCAGCCCAGACGCCCCCCGGCGATCCAGTAGTCCGCCTCGTCGCGGGTGGCGCGCATGGCTACCCAGCCGAGGGCGAACACCACCGCGAAGTACGCCAGGAAGATGGCTGCCGGCGCCGTCATCGCCGCTCCACCCAGCGCATCCAGAGGACGTAGGCCGCCACCACGGCGCCGCAGGCCACGAAGAGGCCCCAGAACACGAACGGCACCCTCAGCGCCCCGAGAACCGGGCCCCCTGTCTGGCAGAAAGGTACCGGAAGCCCACGCCGGCAAAGATCACCAGCGCCAGGACTGCGCCCACGTCCAGCACGAAGGGGAGGCCGGGCCGCCACGCGCCGTCGGTGCGCGCACGAACCCGCACCACCGACGGCACCACCGGGAGCGACACCGAGGCGTAGCGGACCCCGTCGGCGCCGGGGGTGCCCGCCCGGAGGCCGCTGGGGAAGGCGTCCAGGAGCCGCCAGCCCTCGGGGAGAGCGACCCTGGCCTGAAACACCTCTCCCGCGTCGGGCGCCGGCGGGAGGGCCACCACCAGAACGGGCAGGACCGCTTCGGCGCTCGGGCCCTCGGTCTTCAGCGCACGCCGGAGGCGGTATCGCACCTCCAGGCGGAAGGCCGAATCCGGCGCGGCGAGGTTGAGCGTGTACGCCGCGGTACGCATGGAACCCTCACCCGGATCCAGCTCCAGCCAGGTTCCCTGGCGGGCATCACCCAGCCACACCACCGAGGTCCGCGCCTCTCCGAAGCCCAGCAACTGGATGCGGAGCGGCGTCACGGCGGGGACGTCCAGGGTGTAGACCACCCGCACCAGCGCGGAGGAGCCGTCCCGTCCCACCTCCGCTTCCAGCTCCGCGCTCCGGACGAAGGCCCCCTCCTGCTCCGGCGAGGTGGCCTCCGCTCCGCCTCCCCACGTGACCCCCGGCCACATCGCCGCAGCAGCGGCGACCGCCAGCACCTTCAGGACCACGCCTGCTCCATCACGCGGAGCACGTTCCCGCCCATCACCTTGGCGATCTCCTCATCGGAGTACCCGTGCTTCACCAGCCAGCGGAGGATGTTGTGCGACCCTTCGGTGGGGTTCTCCAGCCCCTCGACGTAGGGGACTTCGTCGAACTCCTGCCCCGGCCGGTGACCGCCGTGGGACTCCTTCAGCGAGAGCGCCGCGGCGTAGGTGTGGTGCAGGCCCACGTGGTCCCCGTAGAGCGTGTCGGGCCCGAACCCCACGTGGTCGATCCCCACCAGCGACTTCACGTACTCGAAGTGCTCCATCACCGACTCCAGCGAGTGCCTCCGGTGCCGTGTCGTGAGGGTGGTGTGGGGCGCCGCTTCGATGCCGATGACCCCGCCCTTGGCGGCGACGGCCTCCAGGACGTGATCCGGCGCCAGCCGGTTGGAATCCCAGAGCGCCCGGGCGCCGATGTGTGAGAGAACGATGGGCTTTTCGCTCCATTCGACGGTGTCGAGCGTCGTCTGATCGCCGCAGTGGGAGCAGTCGATGAGCAGCCCCACCTTGTTCATCCGCTCCACGGCGCGCCGGCCGAATCTGGTGAGGCCCGCGTCGCGCTCTTCCTTCAGCCCGTTCCCCAGCGCGTTGGACTCCGAGTAGGTGACGCCGAGAGAACGGAGCCCGAACCCGTAGAGGAGGTCGATACGGTCCAGGTCGTGCTCGATCATGGCGGCGCCCTCCATGGTGGCCACCCACGCCACCTTCCCCTCGCGATGGGCGCGGTGCACGTCCTCCACGCGCAGACACGGGATCACGAAGTCCTGGTGCGCCAGGTCACAGAGCCGCATTCCCAGGTCGTGCAGCACGTCGTCCCACTGCCACCCCGAGAGGGAATGGATGCGGCAGATGCCGTCCATGAGGTTGTCGAAGACACAGTCCCAGAGCGACGCCGCCAGCCCCCGGAACGCGGTGTGCATCCGCCCGTGCCGCACGTACTCCGGTGTCTCCTCGATGCGGGCGGGAAACAGCCCCAGGTGCTCATGCATGGAGACCATGGGGTGGTCCCGGGCGAGCCGCTCCACGCGGGCTTCCTCCTCGGTGGTCAGCTCCACGCGGGTCGAAGGCACACGGTCCAGCTCGTCCGCCAGCTCGAAGACCTTGTAGTCCACTCCCGGCTCCAGGTAGCTGAAGGAGCGGTAGCCGTCGTAGCGCTTGTCCAGGCCCATGGGCATCGCCTCGGCGCAACAGGGTCACATGCGGCGGGGAGCCCGCCCTCGCGCCGCGGGCGCCGCCATCCGCCACAAACTGCCCCACGGGTGGGGCGCGCGCCACGCCCCCGCGCACCCATTGCCGGATCCGCCTTCAGGCCGCCTCTTGGGCGCGAGAGACCGCGTGGACCCCTCGCGCTGGCGCAGGGGGGCCAC
>WGEM01000084.1 GCA_015492755.1 Gemmatimonadota bacterium
CCACGGAGCACACCGGAAAAGAACGGCAGCGTCGGCCCGGCGGCGAGGCGGCTCCAGCCGCAGGCATCCGACCACGCCCGAAGGCCCTCGTCCACGCCCACCAGGTGGATCTCGCCTAGCCGCGGCGCCAGATGCGGCCCCACCGCCGCCGGTGCGCCCACCAGCGCCACCGTGCCCGGCCCCCCGAGGATCCCCAGCAGCGCCTGGAGTCGCTCCGCCTCCGCTTCGAGATCGGCGGCGGCCCCTTCCCTGCCCACGAGTCCCGGGCCCGGTGCCGCGCGGGGGGGTGCCCGCAGATCGGCGAACCCGGAGCGGATCGCATAGGTCTCCCTGCAGTTGGCGCAACCCAGGGTGCCGTCCACCACCCGCCGCTCGTGCATCCGGTCCGAGAGGAGGATGAGGCCGAACGGGGGACCGCACCTGGGGCAGACGAGCCGGTCGGTGAGAAGGAGGTGCATGCGGTGTGTGGGCTCCCCTGAGGCGGCGACCGGTCAGGCGTCGGGAGCCGGAGTCCGCGGCGCAGGTAGCGGCGCCGCCGCGGGTCCATACTGGGCCCATGCGGTGGGCGATTCCCACACCCGCGCATAGAGGAGTCCGTCGCGGAGTTCGTCCGGCAGACGGCGCCGCAGCTCCTCGAAGAAGTACCGCGCCTGGTTCTCCGCGCTGGTCTCCACGTCCTGAAACTGCGGCAGTTCGTTCAGATTCTCGTGGTCCAGCTCATCGGCGATCTCACGCAGCGCCCGCTTCAGGTCGACGAAGTCGAAGGCCAGCCCCGCCTCGTCCAGCTCCGCGGTCTGCACCGCCGCCTCCACCACGTACCGGTGTCCGTGGAGCTTACTGCACTTGCCCTGGTAGTTGCGCAGATAATGCGCCGCGTCGTAGTGCGCCTGCGCGCTCACGGTGTAGACGAATCTGCTCATGCTCGCTCGATCTGAAGCAGAGGAATGCGCACCTCGGGGGGGCGCTCGGCCACGTAACGCACCGCATCGGCCACCGCCTCCGGACGGAGCATCTCCGCCCGGGACGGAAGCCCCGGGTTCGCGTCGGGATTCAGCGGATCCCAGATGGGCGTGTCGGTGGCCGCCGGCTCCACCAGCGTGGCACGAACACCCGTGCCGCGCACCTCTGCGAGGAGCACCTCGTGGAGGCCGCGCACGCCGAACTTCGACGCCGAGTACGCCGCGTTGCCGGGAAACGCCCGCCGTCCCGCCACCGAGCCCACGTTCACGATGAGGCCGCGTCCCGCCTCCAGCATCGCGGGGAGCGCCGCGCGGATCACCAGAAAGGTTCCCCGCAGGTTCACCTGCAGGTGCCGGTCGAAGGAGGCCACCGTCTCCTCCGCACACCGCGCGATCCCGAAGACCCCCGCGGCGTTCACCACCACGTCCAGCGCGCCCCCGAGCCGTTCGTGGATGTTCTCGAGGGCATCCCACACCGCCACGTCGTCGGTGACGTCCAGCACCACCGCTTCGCCGCCGATCTCCGCGGCGAGCGCCTCCAGCGCATCGCGGGACCGGGCGGCGCAGTACACACGCGCACCCGCCTCCGCCAGCGCCGTGGCCACCGCCCGGCCGATACCGCGGCTGGCGCCGGTCACCAGCGCGGCCTGACCCTGGAGCGTGCCCGGCCCCGTCACAGCGGCTCGTGTACGCTGGTGGTGAGCCTCAGGAACTCGTCCCGCGTGCGCTGGTCCTCCAGGAAGGTGCCGCGCATGGCCGAAGTGATGGTCTTGGAGTTCTGCTTCTGCACCCCGCGCATCATCATGCAGAGGTGGTAGGCCTCCACCACCACCGCAACGCCCTCCGGCTCGGCGTGCTCCCACAGCGCCTGCGCGATCTGCTCGGTGAGGCGTTCCTGCACCTGGAACCGCCGCGCGAAGATCTCCACGAGGCGCGCCATCTTCGAGAGCCCCACGATCTTCCCGTTGGGGATGTACGCCACGTGCGCCTTGCCGAAGAAGGGGAGCATGTGGTGTTCGCAGAGCGAGTACAGCTCGATGTCCTTCACCAGCACCATGTTACGGTGGCATTCCTCGAAGAGTGCGTCCTCGAGCACCTCCCGGGGGGACGCGCCGTAGCCCTGCGTCAGGAAGGCCATGGAGCGCGCCACCCGCTCCGGCGTCTTCCGCATCCCCTCCCGCTCCGGGTCGTCCCCGCAGCGCCGGATGATCTCGGCCACCAGCTCCTCGAAGGAGACCTGCTCCAGGATCCGGCCGCCCGCGGCGGCATCCGTCGTCTTCATGTGGTTGTCGTCTCCGGCCCTGTGTACTCCACCGCGTTCCGGGGCGTCTCGTGGAGCACCAGCCGGACCAGCCGCACTCCGTTCGGCAGGGCGGGCGCCAGACGCTCCCAGATGCGCACCACCAGGTTCTCGGTGGTGGGGTTCACCCCCTCCATCCACGAAACTTCGGTGTTGAGGTTGCGGTGGTCCACGTCGCGAAGCACCCGCTCGGTGACCACGTCCCGCAGCTCCTTCAGGTCCATCACGAATCCCGTCCCGGGATCCACCGCCCCGGCCACCGTGACCTCGAGCTCGTAGTTGTGTCCGTGCCACTGCGGGTTCGAGCAGTCGCCGAACACCTCACGGTTCCGTACCTCGGACCAGTCGGGCCGGTAGAGCCGGTGCGCCGCGCTGAAGTGGACCTTCCGGGTCACGCGTACCACCGCCATGGCAAGCTCCCGTCCTGTGCTGCATCGCCGGGCACCTCCGGCGCCCCGGCGCCCGGAGGTGCGAGAGGGCCGACGCCCCGGTTCCGTTGGACGGACGGGCGCCGGCCCTCTCATGCACACCGGAGGGGGATGTTTTGAAGCCCGGGAAGAACTTCTGGTGACTTCCTCGGGCCTTTCGCTGTCCCCTCTCGCGGGGCGTAGCGTCCGACTCGAGAGTCAGTCCCGGCTTCGGGAGTGTTGGCTCAAGACATGTGCCCCCCGATGCGCACCCGGAATATAGGGGATTCTCGCCGCGGGGAGCAAAGCGCCCCACCTCGCCGACCCCTCGTCCGGAACGCGAAGCCGCGCTATAACAGGAGGGTGCCGCGCCTAGGAGCCTGTCCGAGTAAAGGAGTGGGCCGCGCACGTGGTGCGTTCGCGTGTTCAGCCAAGGAGCGCCGACGAGGCGTAGCAGCGCTACGGCGAGGAGAAGCGACGATGGATCAACCGCGAACCCACCACGTGCCCATCCACCTGCAGGACCATGACATCGAAGATTGTGGGTTGGGCGCGGCACGGCCAACGCGGCCCGCTCTCTTACTCGGACAGGCTCCTACCGAGCCGAGCGTGGCTTCCTGCCCGCGATGCATGGGTTGGTTCGAGCCAAGGAGAAGGAGTCATGAAACGAGCGATCCTGACGAGCCTCGTGGCGGCCCTCGCGTGGTGGGGCGCCGCCCCACCGGCGCTGGAAGCGCAGGACGCCGACGCGGTGCGTCCCGCGCTGGGCGAGATCCACTGGCGCCACATCGGGCCCGTGAACATGGGCGGCCGGGTGAGCGCCATCGTGGGCATCCCCGGCGACCCCAACACCTTCTGGGTGGGCGGCGCCGACGGCGGCGTGTGGAAGACCACCAACGCCGGCGTCACCTTCGAGCCCCAGTGGCAGGATGAGGAGGCGTACTCGGTGGGTGCGCTGGCGGTGGCGCCCTCCGATCCCAACGTGGTGTGGCTGGGCTCCGGTGAAGGCGACCCACGGAACTCGGTCTCGTACGGGCTGGGCGTGTGGCGCTCCACCGACGGCGGTCGCACGTGGACGCATCTGGGGCTGGAGGACACCGAGCGCATCAAACGCATCGTCGTGGACCCCCGCGACCCCGACGCGGCGCTGGTGTGCGCGCTGGGTCACGAGTGGGGTCCCAACCGGGAGCGCGGCGTCTTCAAGACCGACGACGGCGGCCGCACCTGGCGCCACGTGCTCTTCATCGACGAAGACACCGGGTGCAGCGACATCGATCTCGACTGGTCCAATCCGCGCAACGTGTACGCCGGCATGTGGACCTTCCGTCGCCGCCCCTGGCGCTTCGACGACGGCGGGCGGGAGACGGCGCTCTACGTGAGCCGGGACGGCGGGGAGACGTGGAAGAAGATCACCACCACACCCGACGAGCCCATGGCGCGCATCGGCGTGAGCGTGGCGCAGTCCAGGCCCAACGTGGTCTACATGGTCACCGAGTATCCCACCGCCGGCACGCTCTTCCGCTCCGACGACTACGGTGAGACGTGGCGGATGGTGAACGACGACCGGAACATCAATTTCCGCCCCTTCTACTACTCCGACATCTTCGTCGACCCCAGCGATCACAACACCGTCTACTCGCTCTCCGGCGGCCTCTTCAAGTCCACCGACGGAGGCCGCACCTTCCGGCGCATCGGGCGGAGCGTCCACGGGGACCACCAGTCGTTCTGGATCGATCCCGAGGACGGCGACCGGCTCCTCTCCGGGAGCGACGGCGGCTGGCAGGTCTCCTACGACGGCGGGGAGACCTTCCACATCTTCCGCAACTTCAGCCTGGCGCAGTACTACCACGTCTTCGTGGACGACCGGGACCCCTACTACGTGTGCGGCGGGCTGCAGGACAACGGGAACTGGTGCGGGCCGTCGCGGATGAACGACCCGGCGGGAGTGCTGCCGGAGGCGTGGTACACCGTGAGCGGCGGCGATGGCTTCTACACGGTACCCGTGCCGGGGAAGCCCTACCTCGTGTACTCCAACGCGCAGGGGGGCTACTTCCGCATCACCGACACCCGCTCAGGCCAGACGCGCTCCATCGAACCCTTCCCCCACATGGTGGGCTCGCAGGGACAGGGAATGTACCGCGCGCGGTACCGCTTCAACTGGGACGCGCCCATCCACATCTCGCCCCACGATCCCGCAACCGTGTACTGGGGCGGCAACGTCGTCTTCCGGAGCCGGGACTACGGCTACACCTGGGAGGTCATCAGCCCCGACCTCACCACTGACGACCCGGAGAAGCAGCGCGACTCGGGCGGCGAGATCTACAACGACAACACCGCCGCCGAATTCCACACCACCATCCTCACCATCGCGGAGTCGCCGGTGGAGGCAGGGGTGATCTGGGTGGGCACCGACGACGGAAACATCCAGATCACCCGTGACGGCGGCGAGACGTGGACGAACGTGCGGGACCGGGTGCCGGGGCTCCCCGCCGAGGCCTGGATCGGCAACATCGAGGCCTCCCCCACCGAGGCGGGCGTGGCCTTCGTGGCGGTGGACAACCACCGGCTGGACGACTTCACGCCCCACCTGTACGAGACACGCGACTACGGACGCACCTGGCGGGACCTCTCCGCGGGGCTCCCGCAGGACGACTACGTGAAGGTGGTGCGCCAGCACCCCGACAACCCGAACCTCCTCTTCGTGGGGATGGAGCGGGGGATCTACGCCTCGTGGGACCGGGGCGAGACGTGGGTGGACATCCGCGGCAACCTCCCGCGCGTGTCGGTGCGGGGGATCAAGGTGCAGCCGCAGTATAACGACCTGGTCATCGGCACCCACGGGCGCGGCGCGTGGATCCTGGACGACATCGGTCCGCTGGTGCAGCTCCCGGAGGCGCTGGGCCGGGAGGCCCACCTCTTCGACATCCGCACCGCCACCGCGTGGGAGATGTGGAACCGGGGGAGCAACCGGGGCGAGAGCTCCTTCACGGGCGAGAATCCCGAACCCGGCGCATGGATCCACTTCTACCTCTCGGAGGACGCGGCGGAGGCCGCATCGGGCGACGGGGCCACGGTGCGCATCACCGACGCCTCGGGGACGCTGGTGCGGGAATTCCGTCACCGCGAGGTGAAGCCCGGCATCAACCGGGCCGTCTGGGACCTCACCTGGACGGGCCCCGAGCCCATCCCGGGTGAGGGCGGCGGCGGAGGCGGATTCTTCTTCCGGGGTCCCTCGGCCCCGCCGGCGGTGCCGGGCACCTACACCGCCACCGTGCAGGTGGCGGGGCACGAGATGTCGAAATCGTTCCGGCTGAGGGGTGACCCCAACGTGGAGGCCACGCAGGCGGATTACGAGGCACGCCTGGAGGCGGCGCTCCGCGCCCGCGACCCGGAGACCCGCCTCAGCCGGATGATCGCCGCGGCCACCGATCTGCAGGAGCAACTGGAGCGCCTGCTGGAGTGGGCCGACACGCACGAGCTGGCCAACGAGTCGGAGGTCCGGGCCTCGGCCACGGAGGCGCTGCAGGCCCTCCGGACGCTCCTGGACGAAGAGCTGCGCCGTCCCGAAGGCGCCATGAACTACCGCGACTACCCGCGGCTCCTGGAGCAGCTTCGCTTCGTGGCCCGCGGCATCCGGGGCGCCCAGGCCCGGCCCACACAGGGCCAGATGGAGGTCCTGGAGCTGGTGGAGCGCGAGACCCACGAAGCCGCCGACGAACTCAGCGGACTGGTGGACGGCGTGATCCAGGAGCTGAATGCCATGCTCCGGGACGCCCCCAGGATCGTCACCACTTGGAGGCGGACCATCAGCTGAGCGGTGGGGCGACGGCGGCGGGTCCCCCGGGACCCGCCGCCCCGCCTACCAGATGAGGGCGTGGGTGTACTTCACCATGATGGAGCGCCCCGCCGAGAGCGGCAGGCGCGGATCCAGACCGTTGGCACGCTCCATGTTGAGGCCTTCGTTCCAGACGATCCAGAGGTCGGTGCCCTCCCGGAAATGATAGCGGAAGCGGAGGTTCAGGCTGGTGAGGTCCGCCAGGTTGGAATACTGGGCGAAGGCGCTGAAGGACACGTGCGCGTCCAGCGCGGTGGCCAGTTTGAGACGCACCAGGTGCGTCGTGGTACCGGCGTCGCGTGCGTCGAAGCGGAGGCGGTTCACCTCGTAGCCCGCCGTCACCTCCAGATACTTGGAAGGCGTCACCGTGGGGTTCAGCGCCAGCCCCACCCTGCGACCGTCGTAGAATGAGCCCACGCTGGCATTGAAGTCCCCGCGGAACCGGGAGCTCCTGGGAAACTCCACCCGCGCCCGGGCCTCGTGGAACCAGTACCGACCTTCCGGAATGGTCACACCCGCGACGCTGAACGGCCGGTCCAGGTCCTCGAAGGAGGACGTGGTCCCCACGGTGATCTGCTTCCCGCTGCGGAACTCCACGTGGAGTTCCGGCTCGATGGTGCGGGACTCCGGAGTGCGGTCCGCCAGCCTGAGGAAGTTCTGCGTGCGCATACGCACGGCGGCCGAACGCAGCGTGGACGCATCGTCGAGGAAGTGCCGGTACTGGAGGCTCCCGCCGTAGAACAGGAAGTCCTTGCGGAGCTGAAACCCCAGCCGCGGGAGGTAGTCGGGGCCCACCCGCCGGAACTCCGCAGCGTAGCCCAGCCCTTCGTCCCGGCGCCGCTCCCACCGCGCCTGGATGAGCCCCGCCGAGAGCGCGTCGGCCTCCTCCACCGCCTCGTCGAAGCTCTGCGCCCACTTCAGGATCAGGTACTCGTCTCCCACCAGGCGGAGCGAGGCGTCCAGCCCGTAGGCCACGTTGTTCTCGCCGGTATCGCCCAGGCGGGAGGTCAGCATCCCGCCCACCGACGAGTACGGATTCAACACCTGCTGGTTGAGGCGCAGCACACCCATGTTCTCGCCCGGCCGCCCGTCCACCGAACCGGTCTGCATGTCCAGGAGGCCGAAGTCCAGGCCGCCGATGCGTCCCACCGCCCGGGCACCTCCGTAGATCCGCACGATCCTACCGTCCTGCAGCCCGATCCGGCGGCTGTGGAAGAGCCGGTCGGTGAACCCCCCCGTGCTGAACGAGAAGGTGGAGGCCCGTTCCTGGAAGAACTGGCGCTTCTCCGGAAAGAAGAGGGGGAAGCGCGTGAGGTTGATCTGTTGATCGTCCGCCTCCACCTGCGCGAAGTCGGTATTCACCGTGACATCGACGGTGAGGTTCGACGTGGGCGAGAAGCGCACGTCCCCTCCGAACTCCCGGGTGGGCTCGTCCTCCGTGATCCATCGCCGTGACGGCACCGTCGGAGGGTCGGCCAGGACCGGGGTCTGCGTGAGTCCGCCCAGCCAGAAGGGCGTCACGTACACGGGTTTGTCGGCGTGCACCCCCCGCAGGACCACCCGCTGCGCCTGAGACGGTTTGGCGAAGCTCAGCCCGCCCCAGTTCGGCTCGATGGGCGGGTAGGTCTGACGCTCGTTCTTCCGGGGGATGAAGCGGTAGATGATGACGCCCATGGTGACGTCGCCGTCCACGTCCTGGAAACCCAGCGTCGAAAAGGGGATGCGGAACTCCGCGAACCACCCTTCGTCCGTCTGCGTGGTGGCCACCTCCCAGTGGGCGTTCCAGTCGGAGTTCATGGGCATCCCCTGGCTGAACTCCGCGTCGTTGGAGATGGTGCGATCGTTGCGTACGCCCGCCGGATTCGTCACGAACCAGACCGCCGTCTCGAAGTCGTTGTAGCTGTCGACGATGAGCGCCAGCAGGTCGTCCCCGCTGTACTGGTCCCGGTAGAAGGTGTTGGTTCGGATCCGGTCCGGCTCGGTGTCGTAGAGCCGCCCCGAGAGGTAGAGGTACCGGTCGTCATGGGCGAGACGTACCTCGGTGCGCTCGGTGAGCGGTCCGCCGAAGACCGGCGTGTGCATCGTCATGGGAAGTGGATCGATCTCGTCCCAGAAGGGCTCGTCCACACGGCCGTCCAGGATCACCTCACCCCGCACCCGCGGAATCGGTACCGGGACGGTGCGGTCGCCGGTGTAACCGGGCTGGCGGCCCGCCGCCTCCTGAGCGAGCGCCGGCTGTGCGCCCGTCGCCGGCACCGCCGCACAGACCAGCGCCGCCAGGACCCAGGCAGCGCCACGGTCCGGGAAGCGCACCTGGAGCGCACGGATCGGCTGGCGTCGCGTCATGAATCGGAAACCGGTGTTCGGGGGGTGCCGCGGGCAGGGAAGGTATCGCCGGAGCCACGCAGGAGTGAAGCACCGGTGGTTCGCGTCCCGCCTCCCGGCCCCCTCCGCCGGCGCGGCGGGGACCCCCGGTCAACACTCTGACCTCGAGAGGCGTCCGTCCGTTGACACACCGTCCGGGCGCCACCTACGATCAGGGCCTTATGAGGCGCAAGCGCAGCGCGTGGATGAAAGGGCTGGCAGCCTGGCTGCCGGCGACGCTCCTGGGCATCCGGCCGCACGGGAAGGTGGTGGTGAGAGGCATCACCGACGAGGAGGCCGTCTGAACCGCCGCAGCACCGTGAGGTTCTCCACGTCGGCCGTGACCATGTCCTCGCCCTTGGGCGTCTCCAGCACCTTCGGCACGCCGGCGAGGCGCGGATCGGTCATGATCCGCCGGAAGGGCTCCGCACCCAGGGTCCCCTTCCCGATGTGCTCGTGGCGGTCCCGGCGGCTCCCCAGCGGGTGCTTGGAGTCGTTCATGTGGATGAGGCCCAGCCGCTCGAACCCGATGAGTTCGTCGAAGCGCGCCCAGACGCCGTCGTAGTCCGCCCGCAGGTCGTATCCGGCGGCGAATGCGTGGCAGGTGTCCACGCAGACCCCCACCCGGGATGCGTCCGCCGAGCCCGCCTCCGCCTCGATGGCGTCCAGGAGCTCCGCCAGTCGCTCGAACGAGCCGCCCACGCTCGTCCCGGAGCCGGCGGTGAGTTCCAGCAGCACCCGTGTGGTTCCCGCCTCTACGGAGGCGAGCGCCTCCACGACGGCACGGGCGTTGCGCGCCACACCCTCGTCCAGGTCGCCGTCGGTGGCGTTGCCCGGGTGGGTGACGAGGAAGTCCAGCTCGAGACGCTGGCAGCGCTCCAGCTCCGCGATGAACGAATCCAGCGAACGCCGCCAGAGCTCCGTGTCGGGGGAGCTCAGATTGATGAGGTAGGAGTCGTGGGAGCCGGCGACGGTGATGCCGTGGCGTGCCCGCTCATTCAGGAAGGCCTCCACCGCGTCCGGCTCCAACTCCGGCTCCGCCCACCGGTTGGGCTGCTTGGTGAAGAGCTGGAGCACCGCCGCTCCGATGGCCGCGGCGCGGGCAGGCGCGTTCTGGACGCCCCCGGCGGTGGAGACGTGGGCGCCCAGTTCGTCGGGCGGTGCGGGTGCCGGGTGGGAGGAGCCCGGTTCGTGGGTCATGGATCCGCGGGGTGAATGGTCGGTCAGGGCGGGCAAAACTCTGCAAACTTTTCCCGGCGCGGAAGCGATGATCGTGCAGAACCTTGAACCTTCAAGCGCCCTCCGCCTCCGGCACGACCAGGTAACTCCCTGAGGCACAACACGATAGACATCAGATCACGGCGGCGCGCTCCAGCACCCCGCCACGCGGCACGAGTCTTGATCCCCCGGCATCACACGCTCGCGTCCGGGCGTAAACCCGAATGAACAGGAGGCCACTATGCGTGTCGCCACCGACGGATACATCGATCTGAGGGACGGGCGGCGGGTCCGTACCCCGGGGTATTACGACCACGCGGTCGAACCGGCACCGGAAGCCGAAGCTCTCTCCTTCCTACTGTCCCATAGCTTCCGCGGGCACCGCCGCATCGTCCGTCCTCTTTCTCTCGTGGAGCGCCAGCGGATGCGCCTGGCCATGTGGGCCGACTCGGTCTCGGAGCGCATGGCCATCGTGGACCGCGTCTGGCGGGCCATCACCGAGCCGGTCCCGGCACCCACCGACCCGTCGAAGCCCACGCTGGTGCAGGTCGTGCAGTACGAGGCGTGGACGTATCCGGTGTACCTGGATGGCGCAGTAACGCGCGTCATCCCGCCGGGCGGCATGTCGCTGGCGGAGGTCCCGCCGGAGATGATCCTGCGCCTCGACGCCCACGAGGACCCTGCCTGACACGGCGCCGGACCGGGACGCACCTCCCGCGTCCGGCGCACACGGTGTGCCCGATCCACAGGGGATCGGGCCTCACGCCCTGGGGGGGCGTGTCACCACGCGGCGGAAGGCCCGGATGCGGGTCTTCCGTCGTGTGCTTCCGGGACGGCGCTTTGCGGTGCGACGCGCGGGCCGCCATCCTTACGCTACCTCACCATCACGACCATCATGCCACCACCTGATCATCCAGCGCTTCGGGACCAGCCCCTGACGTGAACGAAGCTACCTCCGCTCCTCCCCTCGGAGCAGGCGACATCCTGCGGTCGCTGGACGTCGGCGTCTTCTTCCGGCACCGGCTGATGGCGGCCGTGTCGGTGCTCTTCGCCCTCTCGGCGCTCCCCTCATTCGTTCGCATCCTCTCCCCGGACCTGACGTGGAGCTGGGCGGAGAATTACGCCGACGCACCGGTGATGCTGGTGGTCCTGGGCGCCGCGGTGTGGCTGGCCCGTCGTGAGGAAGGGCGCGCCCGCCCCTGGTGGTGGGCGGTGGCGGGCATGCACACTGCGTGGCTGGCGGTGCGCCTGGTCTACCTCCTGGTCCCACTGGAGCGGTGGGGTGTGGGCGCGGACCTGGCCACGGACCTCCTCTACCTGACGGGATACCTCTTCCTGGCACTGGCGCTGGAGTACGGACCCGACCCCGGCCCGGCGGGAAAAGACGCCCAGGGAGGCCGCCGTGTGGAGTCCGTGGGCACGCTCCTCTTCGCGTTCTTCACGCTGAGCTACTTCATCCTGGCCCCCAGCGTGTTCACACCGGACATCTGGGAGACCTGGGTCACCTCACTCTTCCTGTACGGTGTCCTTGACCTCTACCTGGGGGTCCACGCGCTTCGATGGCTCCGCAAGCCCGGGCTGGCCGAGCGGTGGCGCGCACCGCTGGCGTGGTTCGCCCTCACCGGGCTCCTCTGGTTCGTGGGCGACACCCTGGAGGGCCTCATGTACCTCGAGGTGGTGCCCTACGTGGACTCGGGTACGCCTCTCGACCTGATCTGGCTGCTCCCGTCGCTCACCTTCGCCGCCTCCGCGTGCTCGGCCGTCAGTCCAGGTCGGCGGGAAGTTCCAGGCGAACCTGGAACCCACCGGAAGGAAGGCACCTGGGCTCGAGACGCCACTCACCGGGAGCGTGCAGTTCGAGCTGCGCCCTGAGGGCACGGATGCCCACCCCACGGGCCTCGTGAAACGCATCCTCCGTCGCGCCCGGGCCGGTGTCTTCCACCTCCACCACGAGCTTCTCCCCGTCCAGCCGGACCCGTAGCCAGACGCTCCCTCCCTCCGGATAGGGATTGACGCCGTGCTTCACGGCGTTTTCCACCAGTGGTTGAATCACGAACGCCGGTACGGCCACGCGCCGGAGTTCCGCCGGTACGTCCTCGTGGAAGCGGAGTCGGTCACCGAGGCGGAGCTGCTCCACCTCGATGTAGTGGCGGGCGAAGCGCACCTCCTCCTCGAGATTCACCAGGTGGTCACCGGTCTCGATGCCGTACCGCAGGAGGCGGGCCAGGTGGTGGATGGCCCGCTCCGTCGCCTGCGTATCGCGGCGCACCAGCGCGGTGAGCGAGTGCAGCGCATTGAAGAGGAAGTGCGGGTTCATGCGCGCCGTGACCGCCCGGAGACGCGCGTCGGCCGCCAGCGCCTCGGCGGCGCGGCGCTCCCGCTCCTCCTGCTCGGTGGCGTAGAACGCCAGAGCGATGCGCGCCGTGAGGAGCACGCCCATGAGCGAGATCACCACGAGGGAGGGACTGGAGACCTGGCCCCGCCTGGCCACGTCGAGGGCCCATCCCGCCATCATCAGCGGGACGGCCGGAACCACCACCTGCCGGGTACGCTGCGCGATCAGCGCGCGCCTCCGAGA
>WGEM01000085.1 GCA_015492755.1 Gemmatimonadota bacterium
GAGTACGAGTCCGGCGTCGAAGTCCGCGGCGCCGGACTCGTACTCGGTGAGCACGAATCCGGGCACCGAGAGGAGCTCGCGTACGATGGAATCCGCCGCCGCGGCTCCGGGCCGGCTGCCCTGACGGGCTGCCTCGAGCCGGACCGAATCCTGGACGTACAGCACGCTGTCCGCCCCCGGCGGCCGCCCCAACCGCTTCAGGCGCTCCAGCACACGGAGCTGGGTGGAATCCACCTGCTGTGCCGCAACCGCCGTGGGCGCGGACAGGAGGAGCGCGGGCACGACGAGCGCACCGGCGAGCGAGCGCAGCCGGAGTCGCATCACTGTGCTTCCACCGCTCCCGGTGGCGGGGACATGCTGGCCTCGAGCTCCGCCTCGGCGTTTTTCCGGTTTCGGTACACCAGCGCCGAGAGGAAGATGCCCAGCTCGTAGAGGAGCACCAGCGGCACCATCATCATGATGGTGAGGACGATGACGTCCCCCGGCGTGATGAAGCTGGCCAGGAGCGTGATGGCCACGATGGCGTGACGGCGTTTGTCCCTCAGGAAGGCGGGCGTCACCAGCCCCATGACGCTGAGCACCAGGATCACGATGGGCAGCTCGAACACCGCGCCGAAGGCCAGGAGAAGCTTCACGATGAAGCCCAGCGTCTTGTTGATCTCCAGGTTCGCCTCCAGAGAACCCGTCTGGAAGCGCTGGAAGAACTCCAGCGTCGCCGGAAGCGCCGCGAAGTAGGCCAGCGCCATCCCCGTCACGAAGAGCACCATCCCCAGATACAGCGAGGGCACGATGGCGCGCTTCTCCCTCGGCTCCAGCGCCGGGGAGAGGAAGGCCCACACGTGATACGCCACGATGGGAAAGGCCAGAATGATGCCGGTGTAGATGGCGAGGCGCAGCGTAACGAAGAAGGAGTCCGCCGGAGAGAGGTACTGGAGCCGCAGGTCGGGGTCGTCCGCCGCCGCCCGCACCGGCCGGATGAGCAGCTCCAGGACCTCGTAGCGGTACACGATCCAGAACCCGATGGCGGTGGCCACGCCCAGGGCCAGCAGCGACCAGATGATGCGCCAGCGCAGTTCCTCCAGATGGTCGAGGAACGGCATCTCGCCTCTCGGGTTTCGGTGACGCGGCATCGCGGCGGAAGGTGCGGAGTGTTCAGACGGTGAACGACGCGGAGCGCGCGCTCCGGTGCGACGGCTCCATGTTGGTCAGATGGGCAGTTCCACCTGGCTCCGGCGGAGCGCCTCGCGCTCCTGGGCCGCCGTCATCTCATCGACGAATTCTTGGAACTCACCTGCGTCCTGGAAGTTCCGGTACACCGACGCAAACCGGACGTAGGCCACCCGATCCAGCGGGCTCAGGCGCTCCATCACCATGGCGCCGAGCTTCACGCTGGGCACTTCGAGCCCCGCCTGCCTGGACAGCTCGTCCTCGATCTCGTCCACGATGGCCTCCATCTGCTCCGCCGAGACCGGGCGTTTGGCGCAGGCCACCTTGATGCCGCGCAGCAGCTTCGAGCGATCGAAGTCCTCCACCGCACCGGATCGCTTCAACACCTGGATGGGGCGCTCGTCCACGTACTCGTAGGTGGTGAAGCGCGCCCCGCACACGGTACACTCCCGCCTCCGGCGAACCGCCCGTCCGCCTCTGCTGGCTCGGGTGTCCACCACCCGGTTCTCGGTGGCGTCGCACTCGGGACAGCGCATGGTGGCCTACCTGATCTCCGCCAGCGTCTCCGCTGCCAGCTCCGCGATATCGGAATCCGGGTAGGTGTTGATCACCCGCTCCAGCGTCTCGATGGCACCCTCGATGTCTCCCTCCTTGATCTGGAGCTTGGCGATGCGGTACAGCGCGTCGGGGACGCGGGGCGCCGTCGGGAAGCGCGTCTGAACCTCCCGGAAGGCCGCCATGGCGGCCTGCGCGTCACCCTCCTGCTCGAGGATGTCCGCGAGAAAGAAGTAGGCGTCGGGCGTCAGCGCGTGGTTGGGATAGCTCTCCACGAACTGACGGAACGCCATCCGAGCCGTCATGAGCGAGCCCCGCTCCAGCTGCTCCTGCGCCGTGCGGAACAACTCCTCCGGAGCCGCCGCCGGCAGGGGCAGCTCCTCGGACACGCCGCCGACGACGGCCTCCGCCGCTCCGGCAGGCGCGCCGCGCCTAAGGTTCGAAAGCTGGTCCCGGAGCTGCATGAGGCCCCGTTGGTTCTCCCCTGTGAGGGCTTCCAGCCGGTCGAGACTCTCGGCGATCCGGCGGAGCTCCATGGTGACCTGTCCGCGAAAGTCGAAGAGTTGATCCGACTGGGTCTTGAGCGTGTCCTGGGTGGACTCGGTCTCCAGCCGCAGCTCCGTGAGGATGGAGTCCTGCCTGGCGGCGAGTGCGCGGATCTCATCCCTGAGATCCCTGATGTCCCCCTTCGTGGCACAGCCGGTGAGGATGAGGCCGATGAGGATCATGCCCCACGCCCTCACCACCTTCGTTGGATGTCCAAAGCTCGTCATGAGAACCATCGGCCCCTCCCCCGGACGGCCCGGAGGAGGGGCTGAAGAGGGATCACCCGCGGCGCGCCGGGACCGACGGGAGCGATGCGGCCCACCGCGGCGGCGCACGTCACCCCCTGCGGGCTCAGTTCACCGGGTTGATGGCGTTCGCCCCGGCGGTGATCTCGAACTCCACCCGCCGGTTCTTCGCCCACGCCTCTTCGTTGTGGCCCGGGTCCAGCGGCCTCAGCTCGCCGTACGAGATGATGCTGAACCGGCTCTCGGGGAGCCCGAAGGCCACGAAGAAGTCCCGGACCGCGGCGGCG
Source organism: Gemmatimonadota bacterium (assembly GCA_015492755.1). Taxonomy (GTDB): domain Bacteria; phylum Gemmatimonadota; class Gemmatimonadetes; order Longimicrobiales; family Gaopeijiaceae; genus S146-37. The sequence goes on from WGEM01000085.1 coordinate 2,801, forward strand.
CGGCGGTTGCCCAGTGCAAGGTTGTACTCCGTGGAGCCACGCTCGTCGGCGTGTCCTGCGAGGCGGAGCTGGACCTGGGGGCTGTTTCGGAGTATCTCCGCCTTTCGGCGCATGAGATCCATCTGATCTTCCCGGATCTCCGCCTTGTCGAAGTCGAAGAAGATCATCGCCTCAAGGACCTCCCGTGCCTCGGCAACCGCGCGCTGGCGCGCCTCCTCGGCGCGGCGGCGGGCCTCCTCGGCCTCGGCGCGGCGGCGAGCCTCCTCCGCGGCGCGGACGGAGTCTTCATACCGCCTCAACGAGTCCATGTCCGGCCCCGGAGGGGCGGGCGGCGGCGGCGGATCACCCTTACAGGCGGCTACAGCGAGTGTGGCGGCGAGCACCGCCACGGCGAAGCGTCGGACGATCATCCCTGCTCCCGGATTGAACGAACGTTCTCAGTACACTCACCACCCCACGCGGCCGCGGACGTCGGCGCCGGGGCCGCAGGGAAGCTAACCAGCTTGGAGCCTTTGGAAAGGCCCAGCAGGTCGCGGAATGGCACGCATATAGGCAAACATCCCGATCCGCGCAACATCAGTTTCCTCCGGCGCGCGCCGGAATGGGCGGAGACCAGTCGGGAAGTCCCACTCTCCGACCGGCCAGAAGGGGACGGAGGCGGCCCGTGGCCACGTCCACGACGAAGAGACCGAATCCCCACCGCCGTTCACCCGCGAAGACCAGGTGTCGTCCGTCGGGGGCCCAGCTGGGATCCTCGTTGTTCCCCTCCCAGGTGAGCTGGAGGAGCCGCCGACCGTCGTTGCGCATGTCCGCCACCAGGATGTGATACGTGCCGCGGCGCACCGCGCCGTGGAAGGCCACCAGGTCACCCCGCGGCGACCAGTCCGGCGCCGTGTAGTACCCACCCCGGCCGTACTCGTAGGGGCTCAACGTCTCCGCCGGCCCTCCCTCCGCCGGCATCACCATGATCTGGGGGACGGCGTCGCCGAAGCGGTTGGTGTTGAACGCCAGCCAGCGCCCGTCGGGTGAGTAGGTGGGGGAGAGATCGTAGTACCGGCCACCGGAGAGGTAGGTGAGGCAGCAGTCGCGCGCCACGTTGTACGTGAAGATTCCGCTGCGGGCGTTCCCCGTCACCGCGAACGCAAGAATCTCCCCGTCGGGGTGATACGACGGGGTGATGTAGTCGCCCCCGCCGCGCACCTCCGGGAGCATCCACTCCTCCCCGCTCTCCAGATCGAGCTGGTAGATGCGCGGCACACCGGATTTGTAGGAGGTGAAGGCGAGCTTGGAGCCGTCGGGTGACCACGCGGGCGACAGCGTTATGTCGCGGTAGCGCGTGAGGCGGCGGAGGTTCTCCCCGTCGGAGTCGATGGCGTAGATCTCGATGGAGCCGTCGGGTTCGTTCATGGTGAAGGCGATGCGGCTCGCCGCCATCCCCGGCTCACCCGTGGCCCACTCCACGATCCGGTCCGAGACCCGGTGCACCGCCATGCGGAAGTCCTCGTGGTCCGCCGGGGGAAGCCTGAAGCGACCCCGTTCCTCGGAGCGGCGGTACACCACGTCGTGGAGCTCCACGATGAGGACGTACCCGTCGGCGGCGCCCTCCACCTGCCCCGTCACCAGCCAGACGGCGCCCACGCGGTCCCAGAGCGTGTAATCCACGTTGTCGCCTCCCACGAGGCCGCTGGGAAGGGAGTCCATCACCTCGAACCGGTCCGAGTACCGGAGGTCGCGGCCGATGATGGCCTCCACCGCCGGTGCGATCCCCGCACCACCGAACCGCCCCGAGAAGGGCTGGATGGCCAGCGCCGGCTGAAGCTGGTTCTCGTACACCAGGCCCAGGCTCACGCCTGGAATGGAGTCGCGCTCCTGAGCGCCGCCTGTCACCGGGATCCCCAGCGCGACGAGAACCGCCGCCACCCACGTCCAGCCCCTCCGCGCACCGTCGCTTCTCGGCATCACATCGTCCTCCACATCACGTCTCCTGGGCCGGAGGCGTCGGCGTCGGGACATCGCCGAACCCCCGCATGATCACGTCGCGATTGGGCCGGAAGTCGAAGAGCACCGGGAGCCGGTCCAGCGGCAGGTCGTCGGGCAGGGGATCGAGCCTGCCTCTGCCCGCACATTCCACCGCGCCCAGCGCCGCAAAGTCGAAGGCAGGGTTTCCCGAGCGCCGTTCCAGGCGCATCTCCCGCACCGATCCGTCCCGTTCGATGAAAAACACCACCGTGGCCTCCCACGCGCCCCCGCGCGGGGGGCGGAAGCAGTTGGTGATCTGCCGGATGATGTGGGCGTAGTACGCGGGGTAGTCGCGCTTGATCCCCTCGATGCGCACCCTCAGGTCCTCTCCCGACTCGGTGGCCTCTTCCGGCGGCTCCTCGGACGTCGTGGCGGGGGTGGGTTCCTCCTCCGCCAGCTCCTTCACCGGCTCGGGCTCGGGTGCGGGCGGCTCCGGAGGTCTCTCCTCCTCCACGGGCACCTCCTGCTCCTCGGGCTCCGGCTCGGGCTCGGGCGGCCGGGGATCGGGCTGCTCCACCACCATCTCTTCGGTGGCGGGCCGGGCCTCCTCCGCCTGCACGGCGGGCGGGGGCGAGACCAGCTCGATCTCGTACGCCACGAACTCCAGCTCGGGCGGCCGATGCAGCGTGCTGGCCCACGCCACACCCAGAGCCACCAGGTGCACCGCCACCGAGACGGTGGCTGCGCGCCGGTCGAAGGGGTCGTGCCTGCGCACCGGGCGTGGGCCGCGGCCTCAGCGGCCGCCGGGCTCTCCGTGGTAGGGCTCCGCCACCACCGACCAGTCGATGCCGGCATTGGCGGCGCTGGCCATGGCGCGGACCACCGGTCCGAAGGGCGCCAGAGAGTCCCCGCGGATGTAGACACGCTCCACCCGGCCGCCGCCCAGGAGCTGCTCCAGCCCTGCTTCCAGCTCGTCCACGGTGACCTCGGTGTTCTCCATGTAGATCCTTCCGTCGGCGGTCACCGTGATGAAGAAGGGCTCGTCCTGGGAGGTGAGGGGACGCACCTCCGCGCGGGGAATGGACACTTCGATGCCACCCTGCAGGATCGGTGCCGTGATGATGAAGATCACCAGGAGCGTGAACGCCACGTCCACCAGGCTTGTGACGTTCACCTCCGCCCGCAGATCCAGACCACGCCGCACTCGGCTCCGGGGCATCCGTCAGACCCTCCCTTCGCGGGCCAGCGTTCCGATGAACTCGGAGGAGAATCCCTCCAGCTCACCCATCACCAGATCGAGCTGGGCCACGAAGTAGTTGTACGCGATCACCGCCGGGATGGCCACCGCCAGCCCCACCACGGTGGTGATGAGCGCCTCGCCCACACCCGGCGCCACCGCCATGATGTTGCTGCCCCCTGCCGCCGTGATCCCCAGGAAGACGTTCATGATCCCGATGACGGTGCCCATGAGGCCCAGAAGGGGCGCCACCGAGCCGATGATGGCCAGCCACTGGAGGCCGCGCGCCAGCTCGTCCCGCTCCTCCGCCTCCTCCTTCTCCAGGACCAGCCGCAGCGCCTCGAGCTGGGTGGGCGAGAGGCCTTCGGTGGGGGCGGAACCTTCGCGCAGCGCCCCCGGGCGGAGTTCGCTGAAGAAGTTCACGCCCTGCCGGAACACGCGACCGTAGGGGGAGTCAGGGAGCGCCAGGATGGACTTGTAGGCGTCGGAGAGCCGTTGGGCATTCTCCATCTTCTCCAGGAATCGGTCCCCCTGGATGCGTACCTCGCGGAACTGACGCCACTTGTGGACGATGATGTAGAGCGACATCAGCGACCCCACCGCCAGCAACAGAAGCACGATCCGGGTGGGGAGGCTCCCGCCGGTGATGAGGCCGAAGAGGGTGGTGGGCGGGCGGCTCTGGAGGAGCAACGCGTAGAGTGTCATCGGTGAAGGATCAGGCGTTGTTCGTGGCGATGAAGTCGTATGTCCGTTTCAGCCCCTCCTCCAGCGTGAAGGCGGGGCTCCAGCCCAGCGAACGGAGCCGGGTCACGTCCAGCGTGCTGTGGCGGAGCTCACCTGCCCGGGGTCCTTCGTGCCGCCGCCCCGGACGGCGACCTGCGATGGCCTCCAGCTCGTCCGCCAGCCGGTTCACGCTGGTGCCCGTCCCGGTCCCCACGTTGAAGGCGCGGTGATCCATCTCGCCCCCGTCCGGCAACTCCGCCTCCGTCAGCAGCATATTGGCCGAGACCACGTCCCCTACGTACACGTAGTCGCGCGTCTGCTCGCCGTCCCCGAAGATGGTAAGCGGCTCGTCGGCCAGGAGCCGGCTGGAGAAGATGGCTACTACACCGGCCTCGCCGTGCGGATCCTGGCGGGGACCGTAGACGTTTCCGTAGCGAAGCGCCACGTAGTCCATCCCCCGCACCACCCGGTAGTAGTGGAGGTAGTATTCGCCCGCCAGCTTCGTCACGCCGTAGGGCGAGCGGGGGGCCTTGGGGGACGCCTCCGGCGTGGGGATGCGGTCCGGCTCACCGTACACCACCCCACCGGAGCTCACGAAGAGGAACCGGCGGGTGCCCACTTCCAGGGCGGCTTCGGTGAGGTGCACCAGGCCCAGCACATTGATGGACGCGTCCACCGCAGGGTCCGCCACCGACACACGCACGTCGATCTGCGCCGCGTGGTGGTTCACCACGTCGAAACGAACCTCACGGAAGAGGTTGCGCACCCCCTCGGCGTCGCGGACATCCATCTCCACGAAGTGCGCCGAGTCCGGAACCTGCTGGCGCTTTCCGGACGAGAGGTTGTCCAGCACCCACACCTCGTGCCCGCAGGCCAGGTAGGCGTCCGCCACATGGCTCCCGATGAACCCCGCTCCTCCGGTGACCAGCACCTTCATATGACACACTCCCTGGAGTAACCCGTCCACACGAGGAGTCCCCGCCGGCAGCGCGGCCGGCGGGGACTCCATGAAATCGATGAACCGTCCGGGACGTTACGGGCTGTTCCGCCTCCCGTCACCGCATCTTCTTGGTGAGGCGAACCACCAGACCCGGCTCGAAGACCGCGTCGGTGAGGTTGACGATGCGCGCCGCCGACACCTCGTCCTGCACGCCGACCACCTGAAGCACTGCCTCCCGGTCCAGCGGATCCACGCGGTTGTAGAGGCTGAATTCGTCTCCGATGCGGATGCCGTCCCGCACGCCCACGTCCAGGAATACCACGTCGCCTTCGGTCTGCAGCACCGCCTCGCTCTCGAAGCCCATGATCATCGCCACGGGCCCGTCCTCCACCGGCTCGGGATGCTGCCCCACCTCCAGCGAATAGCTGGGAAGCGGACCCACCCACTGCCCCGGCTGGATCAGCCCGTACTCGTGGGTGATCACACCCACGAACCCGTCCGGCACCAGGTTCGCCACCTCCACGATGCCGGTGGGGGCCACCACGCGGCCGACGTCGGGAATCCATCGCGCCACGCGGAAGATCTGAAACCGGTCGCCCACGCGTACGGGCTCGGTGGTGGTGACGTGGACCCGGTCGTAGGCCCGCAGTGTTCCCGTCGGATTCCGCCCTCCGGCCTCGCCGTCCACCACGCCCAGGTGCGGAGGATCTCCGGACCCCCTGTAGAGGCGCGGTGCGGCGTAGACGAGGTCACGGGGCACCGCCACGTAGTCGAGCCTTCCCGCGCTCACCACCCCGGAGGTGCCGGCGCTGTCCCGGTAAAAGATGGTGCGGATCTCGGAGGGGTGCGGAGGCGTCTCGGGTGCGGGACCCGCTTCGGGTCCAACCGGCTCCGGTTCCGGCTCCGGCGCCGGTGGGGCGTCCAACCCGGGAATGGTGAGCACCTGACCGGGATAAATGAGGTTGGGGTCCTGGATCCGGTCGCGGTTGGCCTCCCAGATCCGACGCCATTCGAAAGGATCGCCGTAGTAGCGCTGCGCGAGATCCCACAGCGTATCACCGTCGACGACGTTGTGCGTGCCCGGCGCCTGCTGGGCGAGTGCCACCACGGGCACCACCAAGAACGCGAGCACGGCAGCGGCCGAGCGAACCATTTGGGCTCCTTCGGCAGGTTGAGACGGGGCCGCGTGCCCCGATGGACTTGTGCCCAAGATACCGGCCACCGGATCGGGA
>WGEM01000086.1 GCA_015492755.1 Gemmatimonadota bacterium
AGCCGCCAGGGCCACGCCGCGGCCCACGCGCCCCGCCAGGAGCAGCGCGAGACCCATGAGGAGCGTCAGCGGGAGCGGCACCCCCGCCAGCTCCCCGCCCATGGCGGCAAGCTCCGTGGCCGTGTAGCCCACCGCCTCGCGGAACCCGTACGCGGCACCCCACGGGTCGATGTGAAACCCGAATCCGTGCCCGGGGCCCTGGGCCACCTCGTAGCCGAAGGTGAGGGGCGCGCCGAAGTGCGCCCGGTTGTAGGCCAGGAGCGCCGTGGTGGGCCCCAAAGCCCCCACCGCCGCCCACACCACCGCCGAGCTCCGGCGCCCGTCCGTCGAGGGTCCATCGCCGGCGCCCCACCACCAGACCCACCCGCAGGCCAGCGCCGCCGCCACCGCGCTGAGCGGCCGCGTGGCCGCCAGAAGACCCACCGCCACGCCCGCCACCAGTCCAGACAGCCACACGTGCCGCGTCGGTAGGTTCGGCGTCTGGAGCATGGCGAAGAGCGCCGCCAGCGCCAGGAACACCGTGGCGGTGTGGTTCATGTACGCGCCTGCCGGTGCCACCAGCACCGGAGAGAGCGCCACCACCATCGTGGACACGCGCACCACGCGCACGTCGTGGGAAAAGAGCCGACGGGCGCACAACGCCGCCAGCGCCGCCGAGCCGGCGTGGAGGAGCGGCCCGACGAGGCTCACGGCCCCTGCCAGCATGCCCAGCGCAAGGAGGCCAGGGAAGCCGGGGGGATACTGCGAGCTCCACCCCGCGTCCGTGCGCGCCAGGTACTGATAGTGCGAGAAGGCGATGGATGGCTCCGGTGCCAGTACCGACGTTCCCGCCGAGAAGAGACGGGCCTGCAGGAGCTGGCTCATCCCGTCCACCAGATACGGCCCACCGCCCAGCGCCGCGTGCGAAAAGACCCACGCTGCGGCGAAGGCTGCCAGCGCCGCCACGAGGGGAAGCCGCCGGTCCCCGGGGCCCAGCAGACGATCCACGGACCCCTCCAGGAGCCGCGGAACGGGTGCGGAGGCGCCCAGGACCACCGCCACCGCCAGGACCACCGCCGTCCCCACCAGCGAGGCGCGCCACAGCTCCGCGCCGGCGGCCAGGAACTGCGCCGCCGCCGGTCCGCCGGATCGCTGCAACAGGAGGTACAGCGGTGCGGACCCCGCCACCACCAGCGCCAGCCCCGCCGTCTGCCTGATGCTCCGCGTCACCTGCTCCGCACTCCTCGCCCGTCGGTGAAGTCGGTCCGCGCCGCCCCGCGCCTCACCCGGCCTCCCCGGCGCCTCTTGCCACGCCGTGCCTCCCCAACGCACGGGCGGGCCGCCGCGCCGAAGCGCGACGACCCGCCGTGGTGCGGTCCGGAAGGGTCCGCTGCGACGTCAGTTCACCAGACCGGGGTTGAACTCGGCCCGGATCGCTTCGTCATACTCCTTCAGCGCGTCCGCGCGCCAGCGGATCGTCTCCGGATCCATGACGTCCGTCCAGATGCGCGGGGCGGAGCCGGGTCCGCCGCCGCCGAACGTGTAAATCTCCATGAGGAGGATGTCCAGCTCCGATCCCGGCACCGGGAAGTGGATCGCCGTGTTCTTCACGAGATCGCCCCAGCCCCGGTCGTCGAAGAACTCGACACCGTAGTCGTAATGGTAGACCTCGATGCGCTTGTCGTACTTGAGCGCCTCGAAGAGGTCTCCGCACTCACCGGTCTTCGTGCGCGGCGTGCAGCGCGCGCCCGACGTCCCGGCGGTGGTCACCGGCGGCAGTTCGCCGTTGGTGACGCGGTACTTGTTCACGAGGTCCGCCGCGCCCTGGAGGTCGCCCAGGCGATAGAGCGCCTCGGCCTTGATGAAGTCCAGCTCGGCCACGGGGAAGACGCCGTTGGTGCCCACGTAGCTGTTGAGGGCCACGGCGCGCCAGCGTCGATCGTTGTAGTTGGAGAAGTGGTAGATCCCCCGCTCCGGACGGAAGAAGTGCGCCGCGATGTAGCGCACCAGCTTCCCGTCGGAGGTGGGATTCCCGGGCTCCGTGATGCGGGCGTCATCGGTGTCGATGAGGAAGGGCGCCCGGAGTTCCGGGTTGGGCTCGCCTTCCCACGCCTGGTAGCCGCCGCTCTGGTCCGCCGGACCCAGCATCCGCAGGTCCATGCGCGCCCAGATGTCGTTGGCGCCGCCGCCGTGCACCTTCAAGCGGTCCCACGCCCAGTTCACGTCGTCGTAGACGGTGTTGAAGTCCTCGGTGTGGGCCTGGTTCACTTCGTTGAGCACGGCGTTCCAGTCCACCGCCGCCCGCTCCTCGGGGCTCCTGGCCACACTGATCATGGCCCGGGCCTTGAAGCCGTGGGCGAGCTGTGCGAAGCGCGTGTTGCTCCAGGCGCCTCCGTCGCCCACCCACGACGACGGAATGGTGAAGGAGCCCTGCCCCGCCATGGCGATTGCCTGGTCGAACTTGGCCAACGCCGCGGCGTGCACGTCCTGATACGGCTGGAGCTGCGGGAGGTTGTTGGGATCGTCCAGCGACGTGGTTTCGTCGATGACGAAGGCCTGGTCGAAGGTGTTGGCCAGGCGCGCCAGTGCCAGACCCTGTACCAGCGCCGCGAACGCCTTGGCCCGGTGCGTGTCGGCGCCGTTCTCACCCAGCTCGATCCCGCCCTCGATGGAGACGAGGCCGTCGCGGATGCCGGAAAGCGCCCGGTACGAGTCACGCCAGGTGTTCCGCGTCACGTACGCGTAGTTGGCTGCCGGGTCATTGTTGTACGCCACACGGGGCTCGGAGCCCATCTCGCGCATGGCGAAGTTCCCCCACGAAGACGTGTGGGCGTCGGCCATCACCGACATGGTGATGCCCACCGTGTTGTAGTGGCCGGACGACCACCAGCTCGAGAAGGAGCCGGAGATCAGCGCCTCCACGTCGTTGGGGGTGGAGATCGCGCGCTCGCGGTCGGGATCGTTGAGGTTCACCACCTCAAGATCGCCGCACGACGCGAACGTCGCCGCGACCCCCGCCACCATGAGATATCTCAGAAGTTTCATGATCGGCGTCTCCTAGAAGATCAGCTCGAGAACCGCCGTGACGGTACGGAAGTTCGGGTACTGGTAGGCGTCGTCCCCACCGATGATCCCGCCCACTTCCGGATCGTAGCCGGTGTAGTTGGTGAAGGTGAGGAGGTTACGGCCGGTGATGGAAATCGCCGCCGATTCCAGCCCGAAGCCGCCGCCCAGCTTGCTGAGCGTCGACTGATCCAGCGTATAGCGGATACCCACCTCGCGGAGTTTGATGTACGTGCCGTCCTCCACGTAGTGGCTGTTGTCGGCGTTCACGTTGTAGAGCACGGAGTAGTAGCCCACCGGCTTCTTCAGCCCGTCCGGCTTGCCGAACTGATCGGCCTCACCGTGGCGCCACTCACGCATCGCCCACTGGCGCGTGCCGTTGTACTTGTCGGTACCGAACTCACCGTCCAGCAGGACGTTCACCTGCAGGTTGTTCCACCGGAAGGTGTTGGACCAGTTCAGGTTGTAGTCCGGAACCCCCACGCCGATCTTCAGGAAGGGCGAGCCCGTCTCGGGATCCACCTCCTTGATGGGCATGCCCCACGCCTCGCCGTTGGGCCCGGTGGTGCCCCAGAGGCCCTTGGAGATGCCGTCCTGGTAGCTGTTGCCGGCACCCACGTAGACCAGGTAACCGTCGTCGTTCACCTGGTACTGGGAGCAGTCGGTTCCCTCCGGCATGGCGCTGCAGTCCGTCACCCAGCGGTCCCCGTAGTAGGTGCCCAGCGCCTCACCCTCGCGGATGTAGCGCGGCCCGCTCCTGTAGGGAGGCCGGTTGAGCTCGGTGATGGTCTGGCGGGTGCGGTCGAAGTTGATCCGCGTCGTCCAGCTCATGTCCGGCCGGTCGATGAGGGCCGTCTGGATGGACGCCTCCCACGTGTTGGTCTCCAGCGTCCCGGCGTTCTGCCACTGGCTCTGGAAGCCCGCGTAGCCCGGGAGCGGCACGTTGAGGAGCTGGTCCTCGATCCTGTTGTCCACGTAGGTGAGCGTCGCCGCCACCTTACCCCAGAGCACCATCTCCAGACCGAACTCCTGCTCGGTGGAGAGCTCCGGCTTCAGCTTCTTGTTCCCCAGCGTCACCGGCGTGATCACGCCGCTGCTCACGCTGTACGTCTCGTACTGGGCGCTGAAGCGGGGACGGCCGCCGGCGGTACCGATGGAGTAACGGATCTTGAACTCGTCGATGGCGTCGATGGGCCACCAGCTCTCCTGCGCCATCCGCCACGCCGCCGAGGCGCGGTAGTAGGTCTGCCAGCGCTCGTCCGGCCCGAAGAGCGACGAGCCGTCACGGCGGATGAGGAAGTCACCCACGTACTTGCCCTGGTAGTCCAGCGCGGTGATGAAGAAGTAGCCCTGCGCCACGATGTCCGTGATGGACGACGTCGCCTGGTAGTTCCCGGCGATGTTGTCGAAGGAGGGCACGTTCCCCACGGCGAAGTCGTCGCCGCGCGCCTGGAAGCTCTCGGAGTGCTGGTCCTCCAGGAGGTAGCGGAGCTTGGTCCGCGTGGTGAGGTCGCCGAAGGCGCGGTTGAACGACGCCGTGATGGACGCGTTCACGTCGTTGTTGATGTCGTTCCGCTTCGTGATGTCACCGCCGTCGCGCTCGATGGGCGCGTTGGGCCCCGCCTGGTCGTTGGCATAGCCCAGCGGCCGGATGTTGAAGCGGTTGAAATCGTAGCGGTCCACGCTGTAGTTCGCCTCGAGGTCGAACCAGGACGTGGGGGACCAGCGGGCGTCTACCGACGCCATGAAGCGCTGCCGATCGTCGTTGAGGTCCAGGTTCTCGATGGCGTAGAGCGGGTTGGGCTGGTTGGCCCGGGGATCAGGGTTGATGTAGAGGCATCCACCCTTCTCCTTCGCCTTCGGGCACTGCATGTCGTTGGGGTTCCGCTTCGCCAGATCCACGTGCGGCCCCATGAAGGTGAGGTCGAAGAGCGCGCCCCCGCCGATCTCGTCCTGGTGCGACTTGGCATAGAACGTGTTCAGCGAGATGTCGAGGTTGTCGCGCACCTGGTGGTCCAGGTTGATGCGGAAGGTACGGCGGTCGAAGCCCTCGTTCCCCTCGATGACGCCCTTTTCCTTGTTGTTGGAGAACGACGCCCGGTAGTTCGTCGTCCCGGTGCGGCCTTCCACCGCGATGTAGTTGGTGTAGGTGTCACCGGGATCGAAGAAGCGCTCCACCTGATCGTAGAGCGGGCCCGGGTAGGGGTTGTCCTGGAACGCCGTGTTGGGCGTGCCACCGTCGTCCAGCACCGGCGAGCCGGTGTCGGGGTCGTTGATGTCGATGACGTTGCCGTCGGCGTCCACGAACTGGCCCTGGGCGTTCAGCTTGTACGGGTGGTACTCGGTGAGGTCGATACGACCCTCGAGAGAGCCCAGACCGTACTCGTTCCGCACCGTGATGCGGGACTGGTCCACCCGCAGACCCGCGCCGCGACGGGTGCGGATCTGGAGCACGCCGTTCTGGGCGCGGGAGCCATAGAGCGACGCCGCGGCGGCGCCCTTCACCACCTCGATGGACTCCACGTCCAGCGCGTCGATGTCGGCCAGCGTGTTGTCGGTGATGACGCCGTCGATGATGATGAGCGGCGACTGGTCACCGGTGATGGTGGTGGGGCCGCGGAACATCATCTGCGACTGGTCCCCGGGCTTTCCGGAGACGCTCTGCACCTTGACGCCCGCCACCTTGCCCTGGAGCAGGCCGTCGGCCGACGGCGCCGGCACCGGCATCTCGGTGAAGTCCACCTTTTCCACCGTGAAGGGGAGCTTGACGCGCGGCGTCTCGCCTGCCACGCCCGTCACCACCAGCTCCTGAAGTTTCAGGGCGGTGGAGTTCAGGCGGACCTCGACGGTGGTGGTCTGCCCCGCGACGACGTCGATGGTCTCCGTCGCCGGAGAGTACCCGATCAGCTCGACACGGAGCTCGTGCTGGCCGGCGGGTACGTTGAGAAGGAGGAAACGGCCCTGCTGGTTCGTCAGTCCGCCGATGTTGAGCGACGGAATGTAGACCTGGGCCGATTCCAGGGTCCGCCCACTGGTGGCGTCGACGACGGTACCGGTCACGGTACCCGTCGCCTGCGCCTGCGCAGGCGTGGCATGCACCGCGAAGACCATCGCGGCGCCTGCCAGAATCGGAATGCACTTACCCCAAAGTTTCATCGGGTGCCTCCTTGGGGGTTGGAAATCGCGCCGCGGTCGGTCGGCCTCCGGGCGCACGAAACGGCACGGACTCCACACGGAGTCATGCGCCGAGCCTGGATCCGGACCCTGGCGATGGCGAGGGGCCGGCGTAG
>WGEM01000087.1 GCA_015492755.1 Gemmatimonadota bacterium
CATCATCCTTCTGAGCAAGGCCACGTACCGGAAAATGATCCAGAACCTGTGGTGGGCGGCGGGCTACAACATCGTGGCGATTCCGCTGGCGGCGGGCGTGCTGGCTCCATGGGGGATCCTGCTCCACCCGGCGGTGGGCGCGGTGCTCATGTCGCTGAGTACCGTGGTGGTGGCCATCAACGCCCAGCTCCTGCGCCGGGCGAAACTCACCATCGGAGCCGCTTGAAGAGCGCCTCCGGCAGCGCGCGAATGCAAGCCATGATGGGCCGCCAGGCGCGCCGGTGGTAGATGACCTCCCTCCCCGCGCGCTGCGCACGAACGATACGGCGGGCCACCTCTTCAGGGGTGGCGGTGAGGAGTGGCGGGAGCCGGAGCCCCGCCGTCATCCGTGTGCGCACGAACCCCGGCTTCACCGTGAGGACGTGCACGCCCGCCGGATGGAGGCGCGCCCGGAGCCCGGAGAGATACGCGGTGAGGCCCGCCTTGGCGCTCCCGTAGATGTAGTTGGACGCCCGTCCCCGGTCCCCCGCCACCGAACTCACGCCCACGATGAACCCGCTCCCGCGCCGTTCGAAGCGCCTGGCCAGCGCATTCAACACGGTGGCGAGCCCCACGAAGTTGGTGTCCAGCAGGTTTCGCACGGTGGCGGCGTCCGCCACCTCGTGCGGTGGCTGGCCCAGCTCGCCCACCAGGCAGACCACGCCGTCGGGAAGCGGGTCCAGCACCGCCACGAAGGCGTCATGGCCCTCCATCTCCCTCGCATCGAAGTACAGCGTGCGCGCCTCACGGCCGGTCTCGGCGCGGATGCGCGCCGCCAGCTCCTCCAGAGCCTCAGGTCGGCGGCCCGCCAGCTCGAGGTCGGACCCCGCGCGGGCATACTCCAGCGCCACGGCACGTCCGATATCGGAGGTCGCCCCCAGGATGAGGACGCGCTCCGGCGCTGGCGCGCGACGCTCGTGCCCACCTGTCGCGTGGCGCCCGGTCACAGGGCCAGCCGCTCGCTCTGGAGCGACGCCAGTCGGCGGTCCGGGTCCCAGCGTCCCCGGAGCTCCCGGAAGCGGGCCGCATCCGGATACCCTGCCTCGAACACCTCTCTCGACATCCTCGCGTCCTTGGTGAGATAGATCCTGCCTCCGAAGCGCACGACGATGCCATCGAACTCCTCCAGGAGGCGGTACGCCGCCGGCACCGCCGGGAAGTCCAGGGCAAGCGTGTAGCCCTCGACGGGGAAGGACAACCACCCCCGCCCGGGGCCGAAGAGTTTCAAGACCGCCAGGAAGGATCCCAGCCCGCTGGACGCCGCCCTCTCCAGCAGCGCCGCCACGCCTGCCTGGGACGTGGCGACGGGAAAGACGCACTGATACTGCAGGAAGCCTCGCCGGCCGTAGATGCGGTTCCACGATCCCACGGCGTCCAGGGGAAAGAAGAAGGGGTAGGCGTGCACCAGGCGCTCCCCCGCGCCCAGGCGGTGGCGGTGATAGTAGAGGGCGTTGAAGGCCCGCACGGTGGCGCGGTTGAGGAGGCCCGCAGGCAGCACCGCGGGCACCTCCACCGGCCGCTGCGCGGGCACCGCGAGGGGGCGGGCCCGCAGGCGGGGTGGCAGCTCTTCCCGTGATGCGTGCTCCCCCGCCAGCACCACCGAGCGGCCCAGGCGGCGCCCCCGGGCCTGGCAGTCGATCCAGGCCACCGTGTAGGTGCGCCCCGCGAGGTCTTCGAAGGCCGACATGGCGGCGTCCAGGTCCGGTGCGGGGCGCGTCTCCTGGCGGATGTAGGAGGTCTCCACCGGCACCAGCCGCAGCGCAGCCCGCACCACCACCCCCGTGAGGCCCATCCCGCCGCACGTGGCCTCGAAGAGTTCCGCCTGCTCCCCGTCCACGCTCACCCGCCGCACCGCTCCGTCGGGCGTGGCCACCTCCAGCCACGCCACGTGTCGCGCCAGCGTCCCCGCCAGGTGGTGGTTCTTGCCGTGCACGTCCGACGCCAGCGCGCCCCCCACCGTCACGAAGCGGGTTCCGGGGACCACCGGGAGGAACCAGCCCCGCGGGACGGCGTGGGCCAGGATC
>WGEM01000088.1 GCA_015492755.1 Gemmatimonadota bacterium
CGTATACCCCGGGCGTGACGCTGGCGGACGGCTTTCACGCCGTCCTGGGTGAGGTGCTGGGGCCCCGGGGGCTCCTCCTCACCGACGCCGCGGACCCCGTCGTGAAGGCCGAAAGCCTCGGCCTCCTCCTGGACGAACTGGAGCGCGGTGAGGCGTACGAAGCGGTGCTGCGGGAGACCGCCGCCGAGCTGGAGGCTGCCGGCTTCGAGCTTCAGGTGCCGCTCATCGAGGGGGCGCTGAACGTGTTCTTGGAGGGCCCGGCAGGCCGGGAGCGGCTCTACCGGGAGGACGGCGGCTACCGTCTGCGGACCTCGGGGGACGGGTTGAGTCTGGAGGACATCCGTGCGCGGGCGGACGCCGATCCCCTGGCGCTGAGCCCGGGGGTGCTGCTGCGCCCGGTGGTGGAGAGCGCCGTGTTCCCCACGTTGGCGTACGTGGGAGGCCCCGGGGAGTGTGCCTACTTCGCCCAGCTCCGGGCGTACTTCCGCGCCCACGGCATCCGGATGCCGGTCTTCTATCCGCGTCACTCCGTGACGGTGGTGGAGGCCAAGATCCGCAAGGTGCTGGACAAGTTCGGCCTGAGGATCGAGGAGCTGAGCCGCCCCTTCCACGAAATCGCCGCCGCACGGGCCCGCGAGGAGATGCCCGAAGGCGTCCGGAAAGCTCTGGGGGAGCTCCGAGGGGCCATCGCGTCGGGGGTGGCGAAGGTACAGAAGGAGGTGTCCACGCTGGATCCCACCCTCAAAGGGACGGCTCAGCACGTCCGGAGCCAGGCCTTTGCGGCGCTGGACGAGCTGGAACGCAAGGTCCTCCAGGCGGTCAAGCGCGAACACGAGATCGCGTTGAGCCAGATGGAGAAGGCCCAGCTCCACCTCTTCCCCCGCGGCGTGCCGGCGGAGCGCGTGCAGTCGCCGTTCTACTTCCTGACGCGGTACGGTGGCACGTTTCTTGACCGCTTGGAGGAAGCGTTCGAGGTGAATCTGGCGGGCCCGGACTCCGTATGAGGAGGGCGGCGGAGCACCGCGCGTCCGCGGACCGACCGGTTGTGTCCGTTCCTCCCTCCGAGCAAACTTGAGCCATGCTCTGGCAGATCATCTTCATCCTCGTGGTGCTCATCCCCCTGGTGGCCATCATCCTGGACTCCCAGGTGGGACGGGCGCTGGCCTCCCGCCTGGAGCGGCGGGGGCTCGAGGCGCCCCCGGACGTGCTCCAGGAGCGGCTGGCGTACCTGGAGGGTGAGGTGGAGCGGCTCAGCCAGGAGGTGGAGCGACTGAGCGAGGAAAGCGAGTTCCTCACGCGCCTCCTCGCCGGGCGCGCCGGGGAGGATCCGGACAGCGCGCTGCCGCCGGGTGAGCCACGTTCCTGACGGAGGTCCGGGCCAGGGCGGTGCCTCGAGGGTAGGCGCCGGGATCCTCCTCAGTCGCCTGCTGGGGTTCCTGCGGGACCGGATCTTCGCCTTCTACTTCGGGTCCAGCGACTACGCCGACGCCTGGGGTGCCGCGCTCCGGCTCCCCAACGTGCTGCGCAACCTCCTGGGTGAGGGCACGCTCTCGGCGTCCATGATCCCCATCTACGCACGCTACGTGGAGGACGGGGAGGAGGAGGCGGCGCGGCGCTTCGCCGGGGCCGTGCTGGGGCTGCTGGCGGCCGTGGCCGGCGTGATGACGCTGGTGGGGGTGGCGCTGGCGCCGTGGATGGTGGCGGTCTTCTTTCCGCGGTGGACCCCGGAGAAGCAGGCGCTCACCACCACGCTGGTGCGCATTCTCTTTCCCATGAGCGGGATCTTCGTCCTCTCGGCGTGGGCGATGGGCGTGCTGGACAGCCACCGCAGATTCTTCGTCTCCTACGCGGCGCCCGCGCTCTGGAATGTGGCGCTCATCGCCGCCATGGTGATGGGAGGGATGTTCTGGGGCCTGGGGCAACGCGATCTGGTGGTCCTCCTGGCGTGGGGCGCGCTGGCCGGGGGCGCGGCGCAGTTCCTGGTACAGCTCCCCTTCGTGCTCCACCACCTGGGGGGGCTCCGCCTCTCCATGGGGCGGGACGTCCCGGGCGTGCGCGAGGCGGTGCGCAACTTCGTGCCGGTGGTCTCGGCGCGGGGCGTCGTGAACCTCAGCGGATGGTTCGAGGTCTTTCTCGCGGGACTGCTGGCGCCGGGGGCGGTGGCGGTGATGCGCTACGCCCAGACCTTCTACATGCTCCCCATCTCCCTCTTCGGCATCAGCATCGCCGCCTCGGAGCTCCCGGAGCTCTCGCGCCTGGACGCTCGCACGAGGGAGGCGCTGGCGGGACGGGTTTCGCTGGCGCTGCGGCGCGTGGCGTACTTCCTCATCCCCTCGACGGTGGGCTACCTGCTGCTGGGTGACGTGGTGGTGGCGGCGCTCTTCCAGACGGGAGCCTTCGGCGAGGCGGAAACACTGGTGACGTGGGGGGTTCTCGGAGCCTTTGCGCTGGGCCTCCCCGCCACCGCCAGCTCACGGGCGCTCTCCTCCGCCTTCTACGCCCTGCGCGACACCCGCACCCCGGCGCGGGTGGCGTACCTCCGCGTCGGGCTCTCTCTGGTGCTGGGCGTGGCGCTCATGTTTCCGCTGGACCGCCTGGGGGTGGGCGGACTGCACCTGGGAGCGGCGGGGCTGGCGCTGGGTGGCGCCGGGGCCGCCTGGCTGGAGTACGCGCTCCTCCGGCGCGGGCTGCGTCGCCGGATCGGACGGCACGGCCCCGGCGTGATGCCCGTGCTCCGTATGGGTGGTGCCGCTGCGCTGGCGGCGGCCGTGGGCGTGGGCATCCAGCTCATCCTGCCACCGGCCCATCCCCTCCTGGTGGCGCTGGAAACGCTTGTTCCGTTCGGGGTAGTCTACCTGGGCATGGCGGGGCGCGGTCTGCGCGCCGGCTCCGCCGAGCCGTCGGGTCCCGGCACAGGCAGGAGGTAGGGGGGGCCTTGGCCGTATCGCGCGAGACACTGGCGTCGCTGAGCACCCGTCCGGGCGTGTACCTGTTCCGGGACGCCCGGGGGGAGGTGCTCTATGTGGGCAAGGCCAAGTCGCTTCGCCACCGGGTGCGGAGCTATTTCGGGCGCGCCTCCCAACTGAGCCCCAAGAACAGGGAACTCGTGCGCCAGGTGGACTCGGTGGAGACCATCGTGGTGGGCTCCGAGGCGGAGGCGCTCATCCTGGAGGCCAACCTCATCAAGGAGCACCGCCCGCGCTTCAACATCCTCCTCCGGGACGACAAGCGGTACCCGTACATCAAGGTGACGCTGGCGGAGGCGTTCCCCCGGGTGTACGTCACCCGGCGGGTGATCAACGACGGGTCGCGCTACTTCGGCCCCTACACGTCGGTGGGACCGATGCGGCAGGCGCTGGAGGTGGTGAAGCGGCTCCACACCGTGCGTTCGTGCCGCTACCGGCTGCCCACCGAGGCTCCGGACCGCCCCTGTCTGGATTACCACATCGGCCGGTGTAAGGCGCCGTGCGTGGGGCTCCAGAGCGCCGAGGAGTACCGCGCCATGATCGACGAGATCGTCGGGATTCTGGAGGGCGACACGGAGGAACTCCGCGCCCGCGTGGAGGCGCAGATGCGAGACGCGGCGGAGCGTCTGGACTTCGAGGCGGCAGCGCGGTTCCGCGACGTGTTGGCCGGCCTGGACGCCATCGCCCGGGAGCAACGCGTGCACCGGACGCAGGGGGGCGACCTGGACGTGGTGGGCATCGCCCGGGACGGTGCCCTCGCCGCCGGGGTGGTGCTCCGCATCCGGAACGGGCTGCTCCTGGGCCGGTCGGCGCACCGGTTCGGGCGGATCGAGGACGTGGAGGACGTGGAACTCCTGGCGTCGCTGCTCTCGCGCACCTATCTGGGGAGCGGGGGCGCGGCGTTGGCGGATCTGCCGCGGGAGGTCCTCCTCCCCCAGGACTACCCCGACCAGGAGGTGCTGGGCGAGATCCTCACGCGAGAAGCGGGCCGGCGTGTCCGGGTGCACCGGCCCCGGAGGGGCGAGAAGGTCCGGCTGCTGCAGCTTGCGGAGGACAACGCGCGGCAGCTCCTGGAGGACCGGGTGGCGGCGCTCCAGGCCGCCACCGACCGCGCCGAGGAGGCACTCTATTCGCTCCAGGAAGAGCTGGATCTGAAGGTGGTCCCCCGCTTCATGGTGTGCTTCGACGTGTCGCACACGCGGGGGACCGAGACGGTGGCCAGCGCCGTGGCCTTCGAAAACGGGGAGCCGCGGCGCGGGCTCTACCGGCACATGCGCATCCGCGGCGGGCGGGGCAACGACGACTTCGCCTCCATGCGCCAGGCGGTGGCCCGGTATCTCCGCCGACGGATGGACGAAGGGGAGCGTCTGCCGGACCTCATCGTCGTGGACGGAGGGAAGGGGCAGCTCTCGGCGGCGCTGGACGCCCTGGAGGAGGTGGGGGTGCCGCAGCTGCCGGTGGCGGCGCTGGCGAAGCGAGAGGAGGAGGTGTTCCTTCCAGGGCGCGCCCGCCCGCTGAAACTGGATCGGCGCCATCGGGCGCTCCACCTCCTCCAGAGGATTCGCGACGAGGCCCACCGCTTCGCGCTGCGGTACAACCGGAAACTCCGCGGAAAGCGCACCCTCACCAGCGAGCTGGCCGAGATCCCCGGCATCGGTCCGCGCCGCCAGCAGGTGCTGCTGCGCCGGTTCGGCTCCGTGCGTGGCGTGAAGGAGGCCACGCCGGAGGAGATCGCCCGTGTGCCGGGCTTCTCCGAAGCGCTGGCCAGCCGCGTACTCACCTACCTGGGGCGCTGACGACACGCCCCCCCACCC
>WGEM01000089.1 GCA_015492755.1 Gemmatimonadota bacterium
CCCGTCAGCGACTCTTGAGGCGGTTCACCGATGCCGGCTTCCGGTTTCCTCCGCTCGTACACCCGACGGTGGTGGTAGGAGACGCGGAGATAGGAGCCGGAGTCGTGGTGTGTGCAGGTAACATCCTGACCACGAACGTGCGGGTCCTCGATGGCGCGTTCATCAACCTGGCCTGTACCATCGGGCACGATTCGGTGATCGGGGCGTGCACCGTGCTGAACCCGGGGGTGAACGTGTCGGGGAATGTGATCATCGAGGATGGGGTGCTCGTGGGCACCGGAGCCAGCATTCTCCAGGGCATCCGCATCGGAAAGGGCGCCGTCGTGGGCGCGGGTGCCATGGTCCGTACGAACGTTCCCGAAGGCGAGGTCGTCGTTGGAGTGCCGGCCCGCCCCATGAGGAAGAGCTGACGTGTCCGGGATCTCCGACTACTCCGAGGTGCAGGGGGAACGCCTTCGCTCCATGTGCGTGCCTCGCAGCAGCGTGGTCCGGGAGTGTCTGGCGGCCATCGAGGCGGGTGGCCAGGAGATCTGTCTGGTGGTGGACGAGGCGGAGCAGGTGGTGGGGCTGCTCACCGACGGAGATGTCCGCCGAGCCCTCCTGGCCGGTGCCGACCTGGACGGCACCTCGGCGGAGGACATCATGCGGGACACCTTCCACTGGGTGAGCGACGGAGGGAACCACCGCGCGAACGCGCTGGACGCGATGCGAGCCCATGGCCTTCAGCAGGTTCCTGTGCTGGACGAGGCCGGTCGGCTGGTGGGGCTGCACGTCATCGAGGAGTTCCTCGAGGCCACCCCGCTGCCCAACGCCGCGGTGATTCTGGCGGGGGGGCGCGGAGAGCGGCTTCGGCCTCTCACGCAGCATGTACCCAAGCCCATGCTTCGCGTTGCCGGACGCCCCATCCTCGAACGTCTCATCCTCGGGCTGGTGGGCCACGGTGTCCGGAGGGTGTACCTCTCGGTTCGGTACAAGAAGGAGGTGATCAAGGACTACTTCGGGGACGGAGCAGGCCACGGTTGCCGGATCGAGTACCTGGAGGAGGAGCAGCCGCTGGGCACCGGTGGACCGCTCGCGTTGGTGCCGCCGCAGGAGCACCCGCTCATCCTGCTGAACGGGGATCTGGTCGGAGAGTTCCATTTTCGTGCGCTCCTGGAGCAGCACGTGGCCCAGAAGAATGCGATTACCATGGGTGTGGGACTCCACGCGTACGAAGTTCCGTACGGGGTTGTGGAGGTGGAGGATGGACGGATCCGGTCCATCACCGAGAAGCCGAGGCAGAGCTGGTGGGTGAACTACGGGGTGTACGCTCTGTCACCGGAAGTGGTGCAGCTCGTCCCATCGAATCGCCACTATCCGGCCACTGACCTGGTGGACGCATGCATCGCCCGCGGATGGCGCGTGGGGGCATTCGAGCTGGATGGAGAGTGGCACGACGTAGGCCGTCCTCATGATCTGGCCGTGGCCACGGGCCAGGAGCTTCCCGAGCGATGAAAGGGGGTAGGGTGTCGGAGTGGATGGGGCACGTGGGCCGAGCGGCCGATGAGGGCCGGCAGGTCGTGGTTGTCCAGGGACTCGGATTCGTTGGCTCCGTCATGGCCACCGTGGTGGCGACCTCCACGTCTCCAGACGGCATGCCGTACTTCACCGTCCTGGGTGTGGATCTCGAATCGGAGCTGGGTCTCCGGCGGATCGCGAAGATCAACTCGGGGGCTCCTGCGGTGGACGCTCAGGACCCGCTCCTCGCCGAGCTGACCCGGAGGGCGGTGCGCGACCTGCGAACGCTGGTGGCCACAACGGACGTTGAGGCGTACGCAGCTGCCGACGTCGTGGTGGTGGACCTTCCGCTGGATGTCCACGACGCCAACGGTCGGCCGGAGGTGGATATCGACGCGTTCGCGGGCGCGTTGCGGGCAGTCGCGAAGCGCATTCGCCCGGAATGTCTGGTGCTGATCGAGACGACCGTGCCTCCCGGCACGACCGATACGGTGCTGCTCCCCATGTTCCGGGAGGAATTCAGCCGCCGCGGCATCGGGTCCGAGCCACTGCTGGCTCATGCCTATGAGCGGGTCACGCCCGGACCCAGGTACGTCGATTCCATCCGGCGGTACTGGCGGGTGTTTGCAGGATGTTCCGACGCTGCGGCGGCGAGAGCCCGGGCCTTTCTGGAGAAGGTGATCGATGTGCGCAGCTTCCCCCTCACGGAGCTATCGAACGTTCGGGCTTCCGAGATGGCGAAGGTGCTGGAGAACTCCTACCGGGCGGCGAACATTGCGTTCATCGACGAGTGGTCCCGGGCGGCAGAACAGGTGGGCGTGGACCTCTTCGAAGTGGTGGCGGCCATCCGGAAGCGTACCGGTACGCATGACAACATGAGATGGCCTGGATTCGGAGTCGGCGGATACTGCCTTCCTAAGGACGGGCTGCTGGCACAGTGGGGGCTGGAGCAACTCCTCGGTGCTGCGGGCGACCTGCCCGTCACGAGGAATGCGCTTCGGATCAACCGTCGGATGCCGCTTCACGTGCTGGAGCTCATCCGCGAGATGCGGGAGGGTGAGCTGCGCGGGGCGAGCGTGGGCCTGGCAGGTGTGTCCTACCTTCCAGGCGTGGGTGATACCAGGAACTCGCCCGCCGCGGAGTTCGCGAGGGCGGCGGGGCGGGCGGGAGTGAAGCTGCTGGCCTCCGACCCCCTGGTGGGAGCGTGGCCGGAGTGCCCTGAGGTACCCCTCGTGCCGTTCGAGGAACTC
>WGEM01000090.1 GCA_015492755.1 Gemmatimonadota bacterium
GTCCCGCACCGCAGCCGTGTTGATGCTCACCTTGTCGGCGCCGGCCCGCAGCAGCGGGCCGATGTCGTCCGCCGAGCGCACGCCGCCCCCCACCGTCAGGGGGATGAAGAGGCGTTCCGCGGTGCGCCGCACCGTCTCCAGGAGGGTGCCCCGGCCCTCCCGGGAGGCGGAGACATCCAGGAAGACGATCTCGTCGGCCCCCTCCGCCTCGTAGCGCTCCGCCAGCGCCACGGGATCGCCCACGTCGCGGAGATTCCGGAAGCGCGTGCCCTTCACGACGCGTCCCGCGTCCACGTCCAGGCACACGATGATTCGTGGACGGAGCATCAGTCCTCCAGACGTTCCAGGCGCACCGCGGAACGCCTCTTCATCCCCCTGACGGTGGGGGGCGGCGTGCGCTCGGCGGACGACATCGGCCCGCTGCTGCGGGCCGGCGCCGACAAGGTGAGCATCAACACGGCTGCGGTGCGGGACCCCGACATCCTCACCGCCGCCGCGGAGCGGTTCGGAAGTCAGTGTGTGGTGGCCAGCATCGACGCCGCCCGTGAGGGGGAGGGGTGGCGGTGCTACACCCACGGCGGGACCCGGCCCACGGACCTGGACGCGGTGGCGTGGGCTCGCGCCTGCCGGGAGCGCGGGGCGGGCGAGATCCTCCTCACCTCCATCGACCACGACGGAACCCGGGCAGGGTACGCGGTGGACCTCACCCGCGCGGTGGCGGATGCGGTGCCGATACCGGTGATCGCATCCGGGGGCGCGGGCGCCCCCGAGCACCTGAGGGATGTATTCGTGGACGGCGGCGCGGCGGCGGCGCTGGTGGCGGGCATCCTGCACGAGGGGCTCACCACCGTGCGTGCCCTCAAGGAGGCCCTCTCCCGATGGGGGATTCCCGTACGACCGGCGCCCTCGAGGGGAGAAGCGGCATGAGCGGACGCGACATCACCCGCGCGTCGGACCTCGACGCTCTGGATTTCTCGAAGGGAGGCGGCCTGGTGCCGGTGGTGGCGCAGGACGCCGGCGACGGCACGGTCCTCATGGTGGGCTTCGCCGACCGCGAGGCGCTGGAGGCCACGCTGAACACGGGCAAGCTTCACTTCCACTCCCGGACGCGCGGCGGGCTCTGGATGAAGGGCGAAACGAGCGGAAACGTGCTGGCCGTGCGCAGTCTCACCGCGGACTGCGACGCCGACGCGGTGCTGGTCCGCGTGGAGGCCGCCGGCCCGACCTGCCACACCGGGGCCCGCTCCTGCTTCCAGGCGGCCGGATCCCCCACCGGGGGCGGGAGCGAGGAGGAGGCGCCTGTCGGCATGGAGGCGGCGCTGCAGGTGCTGGCTCGACTCGCCCACACGCTGGAGCGGCGCTGGGCCGAACGGCCGGAAGGGAGCTATACCGTCCGCCTCCTGGAAGACGCCAACCTCCGCCTCAAGAAGCTGGGCGAGGAGTCGGCGGAGGTGGTGGCGGCGCTGGCCGGTGGTGATCCGGACCGTGCGCGGGAGGAAGGTGCGGACCTCCTCTACCACCTGCTGGTGGCGCTGCGGGCGGCGGGGATTACCCTCCCGGAGCTGGCCTCCGCGCTGTCCCGGAGGATGTAGCACCGGTGGAGTCGGCGGGCGAGGCGGCAGCCGCCACGGAGTCCAGCACCGCGAGGCGCTCCTCCACCGGGACCAACCGCCCCGCCAGACGCATCAGCGGGGACCACGGAAAGCCCTCCGCCGGCGCCAGCGCCTCCTCCGTGTAGCGGCTGGACGGGTTCCAGAGGATCCACTCCCGGATCCCCACGTCGTAGGCGGCCTGGATCTGCGCGCGCACCTCCGGCGCGCCGTAGGGCGGCTGGCCCAGCGAGAAGTCCTGCAGCCAGGGACGGGTTCGCCCTGCCCCCTCCACCGCCTCGGAGCGCCGGAGCGCGTCCTCCAGCGCCCGGCGCACCACCTCGTACGGATGGGCGTTGGGCGTGTCGATCCCGAAGCTCCCCTGCCAGTAGTGGCTGGGATAGACCATGGGGAGCGCCACGTCCACCACGTCGATGAAGGACTCCCAGAGCTGCCCGATGCCCACGTCGCGCGACGCCGACGTGGCGATGCCGAACACGTCGGCGGTGCTGCGCACGCCCAGCTCCGCCAGGCGCTCCCGGCTGTACGCCAGGAAACCCCGCACCGCGTCCACCCGTCGCAGGCCCTCGCCTCCGGGGAACACCGCGCGCTCCAGGTCGCTGCGCGGAGCGTCCGGGAACCGCACGTAGTCCCATTGGATCTCAGGGAAACCCGCCTCCGCCACCTCGCGCGCCAGCTCCAGGTGATACTCCCACACACGCTCGTCGAAGAGGTTGAGCCAGACGATCCCCTTGCTGTCCACCCACACGCCCCCCGCCGTGTCCTGCACCGCCAGCTCGGGGCGGGCCGCCACCAGCAGCGGGTCCTTGACGATGACGATGCGGGCGATGGGATAGATGCCCTCCTCCTCCAGGCGGTCCAGCAGCGCCGGGAGGTCCCGGATGCGGACCTCTTCGGTGGCCCCGATCTCCCGGGCCAACGGCACCGAAGTGGGATGGCTCACATAC
>WGEM01000091.1 GCA_015492755.1 Gemmatimonadota bacterium
ACTCGGTATATCGACGCGAGAAACGAGCAGCCCACACCGTTCATTTGGACCGCCTCTGCCCACTCCATCATCGCCAAAGTCCGTAAAGCGAATAGGACTTTGGCTACACAGCACTAGAGCAGACTTCGGATCAGATGCGCGTAGGCGTCCACGCTCTCCCTCAGGTCCTCGACGGAGATGTGCTCCTCCGGAGTGTGGGCCACGTGGATGGAGCCGGGTCCCAGGAGGAGGGGGGTTCCCCATCGGTCCAGGAGCGGAGCATCACTGGTGAACCCCACCGGCGCGGACACGAAGCCCTCAGGCACATGGAAGCGCTGGACGGGCACATGGCTTCCCCACGAGAGCCGGGCACGATCCCCGATGAGGGCCTCGATCCGTTCGCGGACCGGCTGCGGGTGGCCCACGAGGCGGATCATGAGTTCCGCCTCGCAGCTTCCGGCAACGACATTCGCCGCACTCCCGCCCTCGAGGGTGCCTACATTCAGCGTGGCCTCCCCCAGAAGTGGGTCGCGCCCCAGATCGAGGCTGCGGAGCTCAGTGAGGAGGTCGGTCATGAGATCGATGGCTGACCGTCCTCGCTCCGGATACGCCGAGTGCGCCTCCCGACCACGCACCGTCAGACGGAGCCGTTGCGTGCCCTTCGCGGCGCTGGCGAGCACACCCTCGGTGGGCTCACCGTTCACCAGGAAGCGACTGGTGGCGGGAAGCTCGTTCGCCTTGCGCGCACCGTCCGATCCCGCCTCCTCACCCACCACGAACAGGAGGTCCACCCGGTCCTCCCCGGAGAGTGCCAGTCGCTGGGCGGCACTGATCATCGCCGCGCAGATCCCCTTCGCGTCGCACGCCCCCCGCCCGTACAGACGCCCGTCCCGAAGAACAGGACCGAAGGTGGCGGGAACCGTGTCCAGGTGTGTGGATAGGGTGACCGATCCCTCCGTGCGTCGAGCCCACACGTTCGATCGTCCGTCGGAGACGGGTTGAAGGGTCACGTCCCATCCGAGCTCTCGAAGGAACTTCGCCAGCCACGATACCACATCTCGCTCGGCTCCGGAGAGAGACGGAATCGCGACGAGCTGCGCCGCCAACGCGACCGGGTCGATCTCTCCGCGGGAGTGCACCTCCACCACAAACGGCGTCGCGGTGTCCCATCGGTCCCCGGGGTGCGAGAAGAATGCTTCGTGCACCGCAGCCACCGCCTGGGCCCGGTCCGACGCACGCACCACGAATGAGATGTTCAGCTCGGACGCACCCTGGGCGATGGCTCGAACGTTGATTCCCCGCCGCCCGAGCACGCCGAAGACCCGACCCGAGATGCCCGGACAGTCGCGCATGCCCGCGCCCACCACCGCCACCACGGCGCATCCCGGGTCGATGACGGGATCATCCACCACACCCGCCCGGCGCTCGAGGTCGAACGCCTCCTGAAGCGCCGACACCGCCTGCGGGGCATCGGCCTCCGGAACCGCCACGCACACGGAAGTCTCGCTGGAACCCTGGCTCACGATGAGGGTGGGCGTACCCGCCCGGTCCAGGGCATTCAGCGCGCGCGCCGTGAGACACGGCCCCTCAAGACCGGCGCCGGCAAGCTGGACGAGGGCCACTTCGTCGATGGCCGTCACACCGCGTACCGGACCTCCCTGGCCGTACGGAGCATCCGCACCCACGCATGTTCCAGGATCGTCCGGCGAGAGCGTGTTCCGGATCCATAGCGGAATCCCGCGCTCCCTGAGCGGCGGGAGCGTCTTAGGATAAACGACCCTCGCACCCCAGTGGGTCAGTTCAAGAAGTTCGGCGTAGGTGAGGGTCCGGATGGGGCGTGCACCGGGCACGGAGCGGGGGTCGGCGGTCATGACCCCGTCCACGTCCGTCCAGATCTCCACCGCCTCCGCATTCAGGACGGCACCGAGTACGGCGGCGGTATAGTCCGAACCTCCGCGACCCAACGTCGTACGTACCCCTTCCGGTGTAGCTCCGAGGAACCCCGTCACGACAGGGACCGCGCCAGGCCGCGATCCGAGCGTCCGCTCCGCCGCGGCACCGGTCGCCTGAAAATCCACCCGCGCAGCTCCGTGGCGTGCGTCCGTCACCACCAGCCGTGCGGCGTCCACCGCCACCGCACCGAGGCCCTGCCGCGCCAGGCGGGCCGCAACGATCTCGGCGGACGCGCGCTCCCCTGCGGAGAGGACCTGATCGAGGGTCCGGGCGGAACAGTCACCCACCAGCTCGATGCCACGCACGATGCGCTCAAGTTCGTCCAGGATCCCTGCGACCCGCCCGGCGACCTCGCACCCCTCGAGCCCCGCCTCCGCCAGTGCGCGCGCGTGCCGGTCACGGATCGTTCGCAGGTGGTTACCGGCGCTTTCCGGATCGTGAGCCGCAGAGGTTGCACACCACCGGAGGTGATCCGTCACGCCTTCCAGCGCCGAGACCACCACCACCACACGCGCACGAGCGGCGCGGTCACGCACCACCGCCTGGATGACGTCGAGACGCTCGGGTGTGGAAACCGATGTCCCTCCGAATTTGAGAACCCTCCAGGGGGCACCGGCCTCTGATGTTCCGCCTTGGATGTCCATGCCTGCTCTCCGAAGCAAGTGCGGGGCCAAAAAAAACCGCCGGCCTCCTTGGAGGCCGGCGGTGTCACGTCCGTGATCCGATCGAAACTCAGAGTCGATCCACGGCACGACGCCGCCGGCCGCACATTTTGGTGTGCGCCTTCTTCCGCGTCGTGCACATGATCATCGAGTTCGACCGGTGAACCATAACCGTATCCCGGGGCACCTGCTCATCGTCCAGGCTCCCCCGCCTCGGGGGAGCGATTCCGCGGAAGGTAACGCACGGCCCGTGCCGATCAAGAGGTGCCCTGTCCACTGTCGGGCAGTCGGACGCCGCCGATCCCTTCGCGCGGTTGCCATCCCTGTGGACCCACACATAGGTTCGGGCGTTCAGCGGCCCGACGGGGGAAGTCCGGTGCGAATCCGGCGCTGTGCCGCAACGGTGTGGTCCTGATGGACCGAGCCCGATGACCCGCGAGCCGCATGTTGCGGACCGGCCCACGAGCATGGGCCGCGCGTCGCCACGCGTCCTCCGTGCTCCGGGCCTCATTCGATGGAGGATCGCTCATGCGCGATGCGCACCTTCGCCGGGAAGGCACGACCCTGCTCCTCGGTGCCGTTCTCCTGGGGCTTTCGCTCTTCCTCCCCCGACCCGTGAACGTGTCTCCCATCGGTGCCTTCGGGCTCTTCGTCGGCGCGATGGCCCGTACGCGACACGCTTGGATCTTTCCCCTGCTGGCGCTGGCGCTGTATGTCGTCGGCATCGGGGGATACCATATCGCCGTTCTCGCAGGGGTTCTGTTGGGATTCTCGCTGCCGGCGCTCATCGGGCGGATTGTGCTGGCGCGGCGCCGGAGCCCCCTTCTCGTGATCCTGGCGTCCCTGGCGGGAAGCGCCGGGTTCTTCCTGGTCTCGAATCTCGGGAGCTGGGCGGTCTACGGGCGTGCCCAGGGGCAGACGCTGCTGGAACACTACCTCCTCGGCCTCCCGTTCTTCCGCAACACCGTCCTCGGCGACCTCGGTTTCGCCGTCGTGTTCTTCGGAGCATACGCCGGGCTCGGAAGGTTCGTGCGATCCGCTCCCCCGATCTCGGTCCGGTTCGGCGGGTGAGGCGCGTGGTGGTCTCCTGGAGCACCGGGAAGGACGCCGCCTGGACGCTCCACGAGCTCCGTGAGAAGGGCATCGAGGTGGTGGGCCTGGTCACCACGGTGACGCGGGAGTTCCACCGGGTGTCGGTGCACGGAACCCCCATCGAGGTGGCCCGGGCGCAGGCGGATGCCGTGGGGCTTCCGCTCCACGAGGTGCCGATCCCCTACCCATGCCC
This sequence comes from Gemmatimonadota bacterium, assembly GCA_015492755.1. Lineage (GTDB taxonomy): Bacteria > Gemmatimonadota > Gemmatimonadetes > Longimicrobiales > Gaopeijiaceae > S146-37. The sequence goes on from WGEM01000091.1 coordinate 3,880, forward strand.
CAATGCGCGCTACGAGGCAGCGATGCGTCGCGCATTCGGACTTCTCGCGGACGAGTGGGGGGCCACGCATGTAGCGTTCGGGGACCTCTTTCTGGAGGACGTCCGGCGCTACCGCGAGCACCTCATGGAGGACTGCGGACTGGAGCCGCTCTTTCCCCTCTGGGGTCGGGACACGGCAGGGCTGGCACGGCAGATGTTGGACGCCGGTGTCGAGGCGGTCATCGTCTCGGCACCACCCGAGTCACCGGCGGCCCCGTCCGTCGGGCGGCAGTGGGATGAGGCCGTGCTTGACCTCGACGGAGCGGATCCGTGCGGAGAACGAGGTGAATTCCACACGTGCGTGCTTCGCGCGCCGGGCCTGGGGCGCATCGAGGCATCGGTCGGCCGGGTGGTTCACCGGCCCGAGGGCGTGTTCGCGGACCTGGAACTCGCCCGATGAGAATCGTGTCTCTCGTCCCTGGCGGCACCGATACCGTGCTGCACCTGGGCCTGCGTGACTCCCTGGTGGGAGTGACGCACTCGTGCTCGGGCCCGGGACTGGACGGCCTCCCGCGGGTCACCGCCACCTCCATCCCCGTCGACGCCACATGCGCCGAGATCGACCGGGCGGTCCGCGATCTCGCCGGCGAAGGCACCCCGCTGTACCGGCTCGATGTGGACGCCATCGCGGCGCTCGCGCCCGATCTCATCCTCACACAGGGCGTCTGCGACGTCTGTGCGGTGGGGGCCGGCCAGGCAGAACGAGACCTCGCCGGCCTCCCTTCCCGGCCCCGGATTCTCACGCTGCACCCTCACCGATTCGGGGACGTCCTGGAAGACGTCCGCCGCGTGGCGGAGGCCGCCTGCGTCCCTCATCGCGCCGAGCGCCTTCTACGGGAATTGAGCAAGCGGGTGGAAGCGGTGCGGCACCGTGTGGCCGGAAGGGCCAGGGTTCGCGTCGGAGTTCTGGAGTGGGTGGATCCGCTCTTCTCGGCAGGGCACTGGACGCCCGATCTGGTGCACCTGGCGGGCGGGGTGGAGGTCTTCGCACGCCCCGGCGCTCGGTCCCGAGCGATGCGCTGGGAGGAGATGTTGAACGCCGATCCCGACGTGCTGCTCCTGGCCTGCTGCGGGTACGATGCCCGCCGAACGCGTGAAGTGTTCCGCTCGCTCCGGTCCCGCCCGGGATTCGACAGCCTGACCGCTTGCCGCACAGAGCAGATCTGGGCGGCCGACGGCACCGTCCACTTCAGCCGCCCGGGCCCCGGGCTGGTGGCATCCCTCGAGATGCTGGCGACCGCGCTTCACGATCCGAACGCTGCGGACGTCCCGGGACTCGCGCGCCTCGGCCGCGGTTGACACAGACGGACAGCGCTCCCGAACCGGCCCCGGACTCACCCTCCGCCGCATGCCCGGGTCGCGCCAGCCGCGCGCTCCAGGGCGTGTTTGAGGTCGTGACACAGGTCGCCCGCGTCCTGGATGCCCACCGACAGCCGGAGGAGGCCTCCGTCCCACCCGGATGGCTGCCGCGCAGCGACCTCGTGGCCCGGATGGTGGGCACGACTGGGGTGATCCACGCGAACGCACCACGTGCGCGGCCCACTCCTTTACCCGGACAGGCTCCTGGGCTATGCAGCGTTCAGCGGCATGTCAATGATCCCCCGCCCGCTCCGTTGCACGGACCACGGATCGGATGAGCGTGACGCGGAGTCCACCTGCTTCCAGTTCCATCAAGCCATCGATGGTGCACCCCGCAGGCGTGGTCACCATATCTTTCAGCAGCGCCGGGTGCTCGCCCGTTTCCAGCACCATGGCGCCAGCTCCCCGTACCGCCTGGGCCGCCAGCGCCGTGGCGGTGTCCCGCGGAAGCCCTGCTTTCACGCCTCCCTCCGCCATGGCCTCGATGACCACGTAGATGAACGCGGGACCGCTCGCCGCCAGCCCGGTGACCGCGTCCATGTGGCGTTCATCCACCTCCACCACATGTCCCACTTCGCTGAACAGGCTCCGTGCCTGTTCCAGATGGGCGGCAGAAGCGAAGCTCCCGGCACAGAGGCCCGTAATGCCATACCCTATGCGCACCGCCGTATTGGGCATGGCACGCACAACGGGAACACCTCCGGGCACCCGTTCCTCGATGACGGCCAGGGGAACGGACGCCGCCACGGAGATGAGCAACTGCTCTCCGTGGAGATGCGGCCGGATTTCGTCAAGAACCTCCGGCACCGTCCCCGGCTTCACACACAGGAGGATCAGATCAGCCCCGTCGACGGCCTCGCGATTGTCCGTGCCTGCACACACCCCGTACGTCGATGACAGCCTTGCCGCGGAGGCGGACCGGCGCGCGGTGACGGTGAGGTGCTCCGGTGGCAGCGCGCCCGCCCTCAGCAGACCGGCGATGAGAGACTCCCCGATGGTTCCGCCCCCCAGCACGGCCACCCGGGCCTCATTCCACATCCATCCGCTCCCGTTCATAGGCCGCGATCTCCTCCTCGAACCGCAGCGTCCAGTCCACTGCGTCCAGGCCCGCCATGAGGCGCCACCGCGCGTGCTCATCCAGGCTAAAGGGCACCACGGTGCGCCCCGCGGTCACCTCGCCCCGCTCGAGATCGACCCGGACACGACACCCGCCGGAGGCGGCGCGCGTGGCCAGGTCCCGGATCACCTCCTCGGCCAGCGCCACCGGAACGAGTCCCGCCTGGATGCAGTTCGTTCGGAAGATGTCGGCGAAGGACACCGCAAGCACCGCCTGGATCCCCCAGTCCAGGAGCGCCCACACCGCATGTTCGCGCGAAGAGCCGCAGCCGAAGTTGCGCCCCGAGATCAGAATCCTGGAGCCGGAGAACTCGGGACGGTTCAGGACGAACGTCGGCTCAGGCTCTCCCGACGGCCGGAATCGCCAGTCGTGGAAGAGCACGTCGCCGTACCCCTCCCGCGTGATCCGCTTGAGGAACTGCTTCGGCACGATCTGGTCCGTATCGACGTCGTCGCGGAGGAGCGGCACCGCGGTGCCTTCCACGATCCGCCTGGGCCGGGGTGTCATCGCCCCCCCCACGTGCGCACATCCACGAAGTGCCCCGCCACAGCCGCAGCCGCGGCAGTTGCCGGGCTGACGAGATGGGTGCGTCCCCCGCGACCCTGGCGGCCCTCGAAGTTCCGGTTGGACGTGGACGCGCATCGCTCCCCGGGCCCCAGCACGTCATCGTTCATCCCGAGACACATGGAACATCCGGCATGGCGCCATTCGAATCCGGCGTCCATGAAGACCCGGTGGAGGCCTTCCGCCTGAGCGGCGCGGCGCACGCGAGTGGACCCCGGCACGACGATGGCCTGCACCCGGGGATGAACACGGCGTCCCTCCACCACGCGAGCCGCTGCTCGGAGGTCTTCCAGCCTCCCGTTCGTGCACGATCCGATGAAGACACGGTCCACGCGGATGTCCTGGAGGGGGGTTCCAGGCTCCAGCGCCATGTACTCCAGGGCACGCTCCGCCGCGGCACGCGCCGTCGGGTGATCCGGGAGCGCCGGCACCCGCCCGGTGACAGGCGCAGCCATGGCCGGCGTCGTGCCCCACGTCACCATGGGCTCCACCTCACGGGCCGCCATCCGGACGGTACGATGGAACACCGCCCCGGGATCCGACGCCAGCGCACGCCATTTCTCGCGCAGCGCCTTCCATGTGGCGTCGTCAACTCCCATGCGCCGGCGGAGGTACGCGGCGGTGACGGCGTCCGGCGCAATCATTCCTGCCCTCGCCCCCGCCTCGATGGACATGTTACACACCGTCATGCGCGCCTCCATGCTGAGTGCCCGGATCGCGCTTCCGGCATACTCGATGACATGGCCCGCTGCGCCGGAGACGCCGATCCGCGAGATGAGGGCCAGCACCAGATCCTTCGCCGAGACCCCTCTCCGGAGGCGACCGCTCACCACGATGCGCATGGTGCGCGGCCGCCGCATCCAGAGGGTCTGCGTCGCGAGTACGTGCTCCACCTCCGACGTGCCGATCCCGAAGGCCAGTGCGCCGAAGGCGCCGTGCGTGGAGGTGTGGCTGTCTCCGCACACGATGGTCATCCCCGGCCGCGTGAGACCCAGGTCCGGGCCGATGACGTGGACGATGCCTTGCTCCGGCGAGTCCAGCCCGAAGAGCCGGATTCCGAACTCCTGGCAGTTCGTCCGGAGTGCCTGCACCTGCGCGTCCGCCAGAGCATCCGCCAGCGGAAGTGATCGGTCCCTGGTGGGCACGTTGTGGTCCACCGTGGCGACGCAGAGGTCCGGGCGGCGCACCCTCCGCCCGGCCAGCCGGAGCCCCTCGAACGCCTGCGGAGACGTGACTTCGTGCAGGAGGTGCAGGTCGATATAGAGGAGGTCCATGCCCGTCGCTGCGTCCGACGTCACGACGTGGGCATCCCATACCTTGTCGAGCAACGTGCGTGCCGTCATGCGCGTCCTCCCCGGTCCCACGCTCCGATGGTGACGGCGCCGTGGGCTGCGGAGGACACCATCCGGACATACTTGTCCAGCACACCGCGCACCGGACCGTTTCGCACCGGAAGGGGAAGCGCGCTGCTGCTGCTCACCTCCGTCCCGCTGAACTCAGCCTCGAGGCGGCGCTCCGTCACGTCGATGGTCACGGGATCCCCTTCACGGAGACGACCGATGGGGCCGCCTGCAGCGGCTTCCGGCGCCACGTGCCCCACCATGAGTCCGCGGGTCGCACCGCTGAAGCGTCCGTCGGTGACCAGGGCGACGTCGTCCAGAAGCCCTGCACCGGCGAGTGCTGCGGTGACCCCAAGCATCTCGCGCATTCCGGGTCCTCCCCGGGGGCCCTCGTTCCGGATGACCACCACGTCGCCCGCCCGGATGGCCCCCCTCTCGATGGCGGCAAAGGCCGCTTCCTCGCACTCGAACACCCGGGCCGGTCCCCGGTGCAGCCTCTTCCCGGCGCCGGAGACCTTGAGCACGGCGCCGTCCGGTGCCAGCGAGCCTTTCAGCACCACGAGCCCGCCATCGGGTTTCAGCGGCGCGTCCACGCTACGAATCACTGTCTGCCCCGCAGTCTCCACCGCGCCGGCGGTCTCCTCGGCGAGTGTGCGGCCGGTGACCGTGACCTGACTCCCGTCCATCTTCCCGGCCTCGATGAGGCGCCGGACCACGAGCGCCGTCCCTCCGGCGGCATACAGATCCGCCGCCACGAACCGACCGGAGGGCTTCAGGTCCGCCAGAAGCGGGGTTCTCCGGCTCACGGTGTCGAAGTCCTCCAGCTCCAGTGGAATCCCCGCCTCCCGGGCCACGGCCAGGAGATGGAGTACCGCGTTCGTGGATCCCCCGGTGGCGGCCACCACCGCCACGGCATTCAGGAGCGAGTCCCGCGTGAGGAACGAGGACGGAGCTCGGCCCGCCCGCACGGCGTCCATGAGCACACGGCCCACCTCGCGCGCCGCCTCCCTCCTGCGCGGGTGCAGCGCCGGAGGACCTGCGCTCCCCATCACGCTGATGCCCATGGCCTCGAACGCCATCGCCATCGTATTCGCGGTGAACTGGCCGCCGCATGCCCCTGCTCCCGGGCAGGCCGCGCGCTCGAGTTCGTCCAGCTCCTCCGGCCCCATCCGGCCGGCACCGGCTGCGCCCACCGCCTCGAAGACGTCCTGGATGGTGACGTCCCTTCCCTGGAAGCGGCCAGGCGCGATGGACCCCCCGTAGAGCATGACGCAGGGGATACCCGCTCGGAGCATCCCCATCACCGTACCGGGAATCGTCTTGTCGCATCCGGACAGCGCAACCATTCCGTCGAAGCGGTACGCTTCGGCCATGAGTTCCACAGAGTCGGCCACGACTTCGCGACTCACCAGCGACGCCCGCATCCCGGGAGTGCCCATGGTCACCCCGTCGGAGACCACCACCGTGTTGAACTCCAGTGGCGTACCTCCTGCCTCACGGATGCCTCGCTTCACCCGGTCCGCCAGTTCACGGAGATGCACGTTACAGGGCGTGGTCTCCGCCCAAGTATTCGCCACGCCGATCAGAGGCCGGCGGAAGTCCTCGTCGTCCAGGCCCATCGCCCGCAGCATCGCCCGCGCAGGGGCCCGCGACGGCCCCTCCAGGATCACCCGACTTCGCATGGGTTCGCGCCCGCTCATGTGCTCCCCCTCAGACGCCTGCGGGAGCTGGAACCGAGACGGGGGTCAGCCATCCATACGGGTCCGGCGCCTCGCCGGTGACGAGCGCACGGAAGGCGTCCCGGATGTGACAGGTCACGGGTCCGGGGTCCCCGTCTCCCACCGGCACCCCGTCCACGGAGCGTACGGGGACCACCTCCGACGCCGTCCCGGCCAGGAATACCTCATCGGCGGCCAGGAGCATCTCGCGGGGGAGAAGACCTTCGCGCACCTCATATCCGAGATCTCGGGCCAGCCGCAGCACGGAGTCCCTGGTGATCCCCAGCAGGAAGGTGCCGTCCACCTCGGGCGTGAGAATGACGCCGTCGATGACCAGGAAGAGGTTCTGGCCACTCCCTTCCGACAGATGTCCCGCCGGGGAGAGTGCGATGGCCTCGTCGGCCCCCCGCCGGCGCGCTTCCACCTTCATGAGGGAACCGCTGAGGTAATTGCCTCCGGCCTTGGCCATCATGGGCAGCGTGTTGGGTGCGGGCCGGCTCCAGGTGGAGATGCAACAGTCCACACCCTGCTCCCCGGCCTCATCCCCCAGGTACGCACCCCACGGCCACGCCACCACGAAGACGCGCACGGGGCTGAAGTCCGGATCGAGTCCGGCCGCCCCCAGCCCCCGGAAGACCACCGGGCGGACGTAGGCTTCTTCGAACCCGTTCGCCGCCAGTACCGCACCGCACGCCGCCTCGAGGTCCACTGATGAATAGGGCAGCTCCATTCCGTGGATCCGCGCCGAGACCCGCAAGCGCCTGAGATGGTCCTGAATGCGGAAGAAGCTGACCCGCGACGGGGTCCGGTAGGCGCGGATTCCCTCGAAGACCGAGCTGCCGTAGTGCACGACGTGGCTCATGACGTGGACGGTGGCGTCCTCCCACGGCACGATCCCCCCGTCGCACCACACGTAGTCCACATCCTCGAACGCCCCGCTCACGCACCACCTCCCAGCCATGGCATGGAGGCCCGCAGTCTGGCACCAACCTCTTCGATGGGATGCTCGGCCTCCCGGGCGCGCATCTCCTGGAAGCGTTCCGGTTCGGCTGTGGCGGTACACACCCATCGCTCGGCGAATCGGCCTGTCCGGATCTCCATGAGGAGCTCCTGCATCGCCTCGCGGGATGCCTCCCCCACCACCCTGGGTCCGGCCACGTAGTCCCCGAACTCCGCGGTGTCACTCACCCTGGCGCGCATCCCCTTCAGTCCACCCTCATAAACGAGATCCACGATGAGCTTCATCTCGTGCACGCACTCGAAGTAGGCGACCTCCGGTTGATAGCCCGCCTGTACGAGCGTCTCGAATCCCGCCTTCATGAGCGCCGTGAGCCCACCGCACAGCACCGCCTGCTCTCCGAAGAGGTCCGTTTCGGTCTCTTCGGCGAACGTCGTCCGGATCACGCCCGCGCGCGTCGACCCCAGGGCCTCGGCATACGTCGCTGCCAGGGGCCACGCTTCACCGGTGGCGTCATGGTGCACGGCGAGAAGCGCAGGCACCCCCGCACCGCGCTCGAACTCCCTCCGGAGCATCGGACCGGGGCTCTTCGGTGCCACCATGAT
>WGEM01000092.1 GCA_015492755.1 Gemmatimonadota bacterium
GGATCGAGTGGGGCGCCGTCCAGACGCCGGGGGGCGCGGTGGCATTCATGGCGTCGGACGCGCGCACCCCGGCGCACGTGGAGGTGTGGGCGGAGGGCGAGCGCCGGCAGGTGAGTCCACCGCAGCCCGGCAGCGTGCCCATGGACCGGTTCGTGGAGCCCCGGCAGGTGATCTTCTCCGCCGCCGACGGCATGCGCATCCACGGGCAGCTCTTCCTGCCGCCGGATTACCGGGAGGGACGGCGGTACCCTGCGGTGCTCTTCTTTCATGGGGGCTCGCGCCGCCAGATGCTCCTGGGTTTCCACCACCGCGGCTACTACCACAACGCGTACGCCTTCAATCAGCTGCTGGCGTCTGCGGGCTACATCGTCCTCTCGGTGAACTACCGCTCCGGTATCGGCTACGGGATGGAGTTCCGCGAGGCCCTCAACTACGGCGCCACCGGCGCCAGCGAGTTCAACGACGTGGTGGGCGCCGGACTCTATCTCCGCGCCCGCGACGACGTGGATCCGGACCGGATCGGACTCTGGGGCGGGTCGTATGGGGGCTACCTCACGGCGCTGGGGCTGGCCCGCGCCTCCGACCTCTTCGCCGCCGGTGTGGACCTGCACGGTGTGCACGACTGGAACCAGGTGATCCGGGGCTTCCGCCCCGCGTACGAGCCGGAGGACTACCCCGAGTTCAGCCGCGTGGCCTTCGAGAGTTCGCCCATGGCCCACATCGACGGGTGGCGCTCACCGGTGCTCCTGATCCACGGTGACGACGACCGGAACGTGCCCTTCAGCGAGTCGGTGGATCTGGCGGAAGCGCTGGCCAGACGAGGGGTGGAGTTCGAGGAGTTGGTCTTCCCCGACGAGGTCCACGGATTCCTCCTCCACCGCAACTGGGTGGCGGCCTACCAGGCGGCGCTGGATTTCTTCCGGCGGCGCCTCGTGACCCGCTGAGGGCCGCGCGCTCAGCGCCGGGTGCGCCTCCGGAGCCCGGCGCGCTGCGGCGTCACGCCGCGCAGCTCCGGACGGTGCGGGTCGGACCCTCCGGAGAGGAGGATCCGGGTCACCTCCGCCCGGGCGGCGTCCCGTCCCACACCATGGGGCACATCCCCACCCGGGCCGGGGTGCCCGCGCGCCGGCGGCCGCACCGCCGCGTGGAGAGGTATGGCCGAGGCGCCTCATCCCGTCCACCCCTCCCGCTTGCTTCGCAGCAATGTGCGCACGCACATTGCCGGAACCGCGGATGCGACGCTCACCCGACATCCGCTCCCACGGGACGAATGGAGGATCGCCTGTTGTCCTTCAGCCTACGTTTCCTGTCCATCGGTCTCGCCCTCTCGCTCCTGGCGCTCCCGGCGTGCGGACCCCAGCCGGATCGGGAGGCGCCCACCGATCCCACGGACGTCTGGCGTCAGGGCCCGCCGCTGCCCCAGCCGGTGACCAACAACGCGGTGGCGGCGGTGGCTCGAGGCGAGGAGGTGGAGGTCTACTCCTTTCTAGGGCTGGACTCCACCAAGGCATGGAGCGGCGTCACCAACGCGGCGTACCGCTGGCGCATGGGTGACGAGGCGTGGGAGGCGTTGGAGCCCGTTCCCGGTCCCGGGCGCCTGGGCGCCACCGCCGCGGTGGTGGGTGGACGGATCTACGTGATGGGTGGATACACGGTGGCGGAGGACGGGACGGAGCGGACCGTGCCCGACGTGAACGTCTTCGATCCCTCAACGGGCACCTGGTCCCGGGGCTCGGACATCCCCGTGCCGGTGGACGACGCCGTCTCCGGCGCCTGGCGTGACTCCTTGATCGTCCTCGTCTCCGGGTGGAGCCAGAACGGAAATGTGGATCTCGTGCAGGTGTACGACCCGGCGCGCGACGCCTGGCACGCGTCCACGTCCATCCCGGGCACGCCCGTCTTCGGGCACGCGGGGGCGGTGGCCGCCGATGACCTGGTCTATCTGGACGGCGCGGCGGTGGTGGAGGATCATCCCCGGTACCGCATCGCGCACGGGGGGTGGCGGGGGCACATCGACGCGGAGGGCATCCACTGGACCCCGCTGGAGGACCATCCCGGACCGGAGCTGTACCGGGCCGCCTCGGGGACCGTAGGCACCTTCGTCGTGTTCGTGGGGGGGACCGAAAACCCGTACAACTACGACGGAATCGGCTACGATGGCGTACCCTCCGAGCCCATCCGTCAGGTGCTGGCCTATTCACCCATCGCCGACGAGTGGCGTCACCTCGCCGCGCCGCCGGTGCCTAGCATGGACCACCGGAACCTGGGGGTCACCGCCGGATGGGTCTTTCTGGTGGGGGGGATGCATGCGGGCCAGCGCGTCACCGACGACGTGTGGTACGCGCCGGTGGAACTGCTCCTGAAGACCCTGTTCTAGGAGCCTGTCCGAGTAAGGGAGTGGGCCGCGCACGTGGTGCGGCACCCGGCCCTCACGCCGAGACCCGGTTCCTGCCCGCCTTCTTCGCCCGGTAGAGCGCCTCGTCGGCCCTCTTGAGGACCGTCATGGGGTCCCCGTCGGGGACGTCCTCGCTGTCCGCCATCCCGATGCTCACCGTCACCGAGAGCGTCTTCTTGCGCGCCGGCGGCTTGGCGGGTCCCGGCGGCGGATCCTTCGGACGGTTCCAGCTCCGAAGCACGAAGGTGGCCTGCTCCACGGAGCGGCGGACCTCCTCCAGAAATCCCTGCGCCTCGTGATGGGTGATGCCGGGGTAGAGGAGCGTGAACTCCTCCCCGCCGTACCGGTACGCGCGGCACCGCCCGGGGGCCCGCTCCAGGTGCCGGGCCACCAGCTTCAGGACCTGGTCCCCCACGTCGTGGCCGTACCGGTCGTTGAACTTCTTGAAGTGGTCCACATCCACCATCGCGATGGTGTACGTGCCCGACAGCTCGTCCAGGTCACGCATGAGCGCCCGCCGGGCCGGAAGCCCCGTGAGGTCGTCACGGTACGCCATGGCGTAGGTGGTCTCCAGCACCGAGAGGGCCAGCACCAGACCCCCCGCCCCCAGGAGCACCGCGTCCAGCGTGGGCCCGCTCGCCGGGTGGATGGCACCCAGCACACACACCTGCGTCCACACGAGGCCGCGTTCCACCGCACCCTGCCAGCGGTAGACCGACCACCCCGACGCCACCAGCGCGCCGCCGGAGAGCAAGGCCACCGACTGCGGAAACCCCGTCCACGCCGTGAGCCCGCCCGGGAGGAGCTGGAGGTCCAGGAAGGCTTCCAGGTTCACGGGGTCGTAAAAGAGAATGCCCGGCACGAATCCACCGGCCGCGGACGCGGCCACCTGTGTGAGTCCGGTGGGCGAGGCGATGCCCCGGTCCCGCGAGAGCGCCAGGAGCCCCACCACCACCACGTACACGGTGCCCAGCGCCGCAAGCACGTCCATCTCGGTGCTCCCGCCTGCCACCAGATCCAGCGCCGCCAGACCCAGCGCCGCGACGAAGACCCGGCTCCGATGGAACCCTCCCGCCAGCGCCGCCGCCGCGCCGTACACGATCCAGCGGTAGGTGCCGGTGACCTGGAGGATCGTCCCCTCGGGCAGCAGGCGCGCAGAAACCACCGCCCCCGCCACCACCAGGCCTCCGGGTAGGAGCCAGCGTCGGAGTTCGGACTTCACGCGCGGCGCCTCACGGCTGCGAGATGATGGGTGCCAGCCCCTGCTCCGCCAGCATGCGGTTCAGGCGCGCGAGCTCGCCCGTCTCCAGCTCCGCCCACCGGTCCAGTACCTCCCTCAGCCAGTCGCGATAGATCTGGAGGACCTCCATCGCCTGGTCCGTGGGCCGGTGGTCGGTGCCGGAGGTGTACGCGGCCAGGCTGGCGATCTTGGCGTAGAGCTGCCGCGGCCAGCGGATGGTGTCCTGCCGGGCCGCCCCTCCCGTGAGGCGGAGGTCGAAGAGGCGCATCTCCAGCTCGATGAGCGCCTCGGAGAGGGCCTCGCCCGCCTCCACGACGTCCTGGAGTTCGGGTCGCTTCTGCAGCAGCTCCTTCAGCCGCACTCCGGCATCGGTGATCCCCTTCCGGGTCCATTCGATGCGGTCGATGAGGGCGGCGGTGGAGTCGCTCATCTCCCGGAGTTCCAGGAGGAAGGCCAGTTGCGCCTCGAGCTCCGCGGCGGTGGCGTCGGACGCGGGATCCTGAAGCACCTCCAACCAGCGCTCCTGGCGGTGATCGCCCACCTCCAGCACCACCCGATACCGTCCCGGAATGGCCAACGGGCGCACGGGACCCCCGTCGGGAGCACTCCGCCATCCCTCCTCCCCCACGCTACGGTGGGCGTGCTCCAGCGCGGGCGTGCGGAGCCGCGGCCGGCGCGAGGGAGTGTAGCACAGGTCCCAGACCACCCGGTTGAGACCCGCCTCCGGACGCGCCACCCGGAGCGTGCGTACCGTGTCGCCCGCCTCGGTGGTGATGGTGAGCCGGGCGGGCCCCTCCACGGAGTCCGCCACCAGGAAGTTCAGGAAGGCGCCGTACTCGGGATTCTCGCCCGCCGCGGGATCCCCCGGCTGACTCTGCATGGGCTCTCTGGGGAGGAAGCGGTACGCCGGGCGGGGCTCGAAGAGGTGGACGGGCGCAGCCATCGCCTCCGCTGTGAGTTGCTGCAGGGGCGTGATGTCGTCCAGGATCCAGAAGCCCCGGCCGTAGGTGGCCACCACCAGATCGTTGAAGTGCGGCTGCACCGTGAGCCAGTACACCGGCGCGTGCGGGAGGTCACCCTGGAGGGGGGTCCAGTGCCCTCCGTCGTCGAAGGAGACGTAGAGTGCATTCTCCGTGCCCAGGTAGAGGAGGCCGGGGCGGCGCGGGTCTTCCCGGACCACGTGGGCGTAGCTGAAGACGCTCCGCGGGATGCCATCCGAGATGGCGGTCCAGGAGGCGCCGTAGTCATCCGTGCGGTAGACGTACGGCTGGGTGTCGCCCAGTTGGTGCCGGTCCACGGTGACGTAGGCCACGGCGGGGTCGAAGCGGGACGGCTCGATGTTGCTCACCGTGCCCCATTCGGGAAGGTCGCGGATGTTGCGGCCCACCTCCGTCCAGGTGGCGCCGCCGTCCCGTGTCAGGTGGATGAGCCCGTCGTTGGACCCCGCCCAGATGAGGCCGGGCGTGACGGGGGACTCGGCGATGGCGAAGAGGACCGAGTAATACGTCGGGCTCACATCCTCGGTGGTGAGCCCCCCCGTCTTCAACTGCTTCGACTCGTCGTCGCGGGTGAGGTCCGGGCTGATGACCTCCCAGCTCTGCCCGCCGTTGCGGGTGCGATGGACGTGCTGGCTGCCCACATACACCGTTTCGTGGTCGTGGGGCGAGATATGGATGGGGAAGGTCCACTGGAAGCGGTAGCGCAGATCCTTCGCCGCCCACCCCTCCGGGTTGTCCGGCCAGACGCTCACCGTCCGGGTGAGGCCGGTGGAGCGCTGGTGCCGGTCCAGGATCCCCTCGTAGCACCCGGACCACACGATGTCGTTGGTGACGGTGTCGGGCACGGCGAACCCGGACTCGCATCCCCCCACGGACCGGAAGGCGCCGATGGGGATCTCTCTGCCGGTGAGCGTGTTGGAGGGCCCCCCCGTGGAGGGACCGTCCTGCCGGTTCCCGTAGACGTTGTACGGGACCGCGTTGTCGGTGAAGACGTGATACATCTGCGCGATGGGCAGGAGCGGTCGGTACCAGGTGCGCCCCCGGTTGGTGGAGATGCGCACACCCTGATCGTTGCCTACGATCATCCGGTCCGGCAGGAGCGGGTCGATCCACATGTCGTGGTTGTCACCGCCGCTCACCACCTCGAAGGTGCGTCCGCCGTCCAGCGACTTCGTATGCACGGTCGACATGAAGTGCACCTCGTCGGCGTCGTCGGGGGCCACGGCCATCCGGGTGTAGTAGAGGGGCCGCTGCGCCAGCGCGTGGTCGGGGTTCACCATCTCCCAGCTCGCTCCCCCGTCGTCGGAGCGCCAGAGGACCCCTTCGTGCTCCTCGAAGGGCTCGAAGTCGGCGTTGCTGCTGGTCTCGATGAGCGCGTAGATCCGGTCCGGGTCGTCAGGTGAGACCGCCAGCCCGATCTTCCCCATCATGCCCTCGGGGAGGCCCGTCCCTTCGAGACGGGTCCAGCTCTCCCCCATGTCCCGGCTCATCCAGAGGCCGCTCTCCGGGCCTCCGCTCTCCCGCCCCCAGGGCCGGATCCGCATCTGCCACGTGGCGGCGTAGAGAATCCGCGGATTTCCTGCGTTGAACACCACATCGATGGCGCCGGAGTTCGGCCCGGCCGTGAGGACGCGCTCCCAGGTTGTCCCCCCGTCCAGCGTACGGAAGAGCCCCGTGCCCTCCTCCTGAGGGCCATACATGTGTCCCGCCGCCGCCACGAACACGATGTCGGGGTTGTCCGGGTGGATCTGAATCCGTCCGATCCGTCCACTCTCCTCCAGCCCCATGTGCGTCCAGGAGTCGCCCCCGTCGGTGGAGCGGTACACGCCGTTCCCGATGGAGACGTTGGAGCGGATGAATGACTCTCCCGTGCCCGCCCAGACGACGTTGGGGTCCGAGGGGGCCACCGCCAGCGCGCCGCTGGACTGCGCCGGCTGGTGGTCGAAGACGGGTTCCCAGGAGTGGCCGCCGTCCTCGCTCCGGAAGACTCCGCCCGACGCGGCGCCGATGAAATACACGTTGGCGTCCCCCGGCACACCCGTCACCGCGCTGACGCGATTCCCCACCGGACCCACGTGCCGGAAGTCGGCGCGGGCGAAGAAGTCCTCGGGTGGCTCGGGAAGGGTCTGCGCACCGGCGCCCGGGGAGGCGAGGTTCCCGGCCAGGAGGAGTAGAGCCGTGGTGGCGCGGCGGGGGACGCGTCCCGCGAGGAGGGGGTGAGGAGGGGTGCGGATCATGGCTTCTCAGGTGCTCACGAGGGAGTGCGGAATGGACGGAACGAAGAACATTGATGCGCCGCCGACATGCCGCTAGCCTTCCCCGCTTCGCAGCCTGAACGTGCACCGCCCTGGGGGCGGCTCCGGAGCTTTACCATGCGGGACTTCGTCCTCTTCCTGATATCCCTCTTCAGCATCCTGAACCCGTTTTCCGCCATCCCCGTCTACGTGGGCCTCACGGACGGGCTGGCGCCCCGGGCGCGCCGCCGGATACCCAGACAGACGGGACTCGCGGTCTTTTCGATCCTTGCGGTGTCCTACCTGGCGGGGGAGGGTCTGCTGGCCTTTTTCTCCATCTCTATTCACTCCCTGCGGGTGGCGGGCGGCCTCCTCATCCTGGGGATGGCGTGGGCGATGCTGCAGGCCCGGACCAGCCCCACCAAACAGACGCCGGAAGAGGCGGAGGAGGCGGCGGATCGCGGAAGCCTGGGCGTGGTCCCGCTGGCGATGCCCCTCCTGGCGGGGCCGGGCTCCATCAGTCTGATGATCATCGCAGCGGGGGAGACGGAGGGCGTGGGCAACCACGCGCTGGTGATCCTTGCGGCGCTCCTGGTGGCGGCCTCGGCCTGGGCGATCCTCCACCTGGCCGATCGCATCGCGCGGGTGCTGAGGAGCCTGTCCGAGTAAAGGAGTGGGCCGCGCACGTGGTGCGTTCGCGTGTTCAGTCAAGGAGCGCCGACGAGGCGTAGCAGCGCTACGGCGAGGAGGAGCGACGATGGATCAACCGCGAACCCACCACGTGCCCATCCACCTGCAGGA
>WGEM01000093.1 GCA_015492755.1 Gemmatimonadota bacterium
GTCCCGGGCTCCAGCTCCGTGCGCTCCAGGAAGGCGAGGCCGGAGACCTCCAGCGGCGGCGCCGGCTCGCGCACCAGGAGCTCGAAGCGGAGCGTGCGCTGTGCGACGGGGATGCGGATGAACGGCGAGGGAATCGTGTACTGCACCAGGACGATCCGCTCCCCCGGCGGCACGGGCGCGTGCACTTCCACCCCCCCGTCGGCGAAGGTGACGGCGTCGGGGCTCACCTCGGGGTGGCCCAGCCGGAAGTCGGACGCCTCCGGCGGGAGGGGATGCTGCCAGACGGCAGCGTCGGGTGCCACCAGCGTCCATGTGGAGGTGTTGACGAGCTGGAAGAGGTCCGTCACCTGCCAGGCGGACTCCACGGGCTCCAGGAAGACGGTGCGCGCCCGGAGCTCGAGGGCGTGGGGCGTGCGCGCCACGTGTGCCGTGTCGTAGACCTCGATGCGGTACACCGAGTCCAGCTGCTCCGCGTTGGAGACGGGCGGTCCCACGTAGAGAATGCCGTCGTGACGCATGGACGCGAAGAAGACGTCCTGTCGCTCGGGATCGGGCGCGCGGGGAAGGCGAAAACGGAAGCTCCCGTCCGGCGCCACCCGGGCCGAATCCACCGCGCCCGCCGCGCCGGTTCCCACGTGGTGGAGCACCACGGTGCCCTCCCCCAGCGGCGCACCCTCCTTCATCACTACGCCGTTCAGCTCGGGGGATCGGGGCTCCGTCTGAGCCGCCAGCGGCCAGCCGGGGCTCCACGTGCAGCAGGCCACGAGGGCGAGGAACGCGACCTGCGGGCGGCGCCCGCGGACCTCACGGCGTGAAGCGTCCAAAGTCCTCGGGGTTGAGTTTCCTCAGATACTCCTGCAGCTCTTCGGGGCCCATGAACTTCTCGCCCTCCTCGGAAGGCCCCGGACCGGGAGGCACGGTCCCTTCGTGGAGCTCTTCGGCTTGCTTGATCTCCACGGAGGCCACGTCCAGGAGGTCCTCCTGGACGAAGACCTGGGCGCCCACCCGGAGTGCCACCGCGATGGAATCGGAAGGACGCGCATCGATGGAGACCACCTCTCCGTCCTTCTCCACCACCAGCTCGGCGTAGTAGGTGGAATCTTCCACACGCGTCACCACCACCCGCCGGATCCGCGCCCCCACCCCCTTGAGGAGAGAACAGAAGAGATCATGCGTGAGGGGACGCGCGAACTTCATGTCGGCGAGCTGCATCGCGATGGCGCGCGCCTCGCTGGGTCCGATCCAGATGGGAAGAACCCGCGATCCCCCCATCTCCTGGAGGAGCACCACTGGCGTGTTGGTGGTCTGATCGAGCCCCAGGCTCTGGACCCTGACCTCGACGAGCAACGGGATGACCTCCGACCCCGAGGGTGACGCGGGGCGCCCCTGCGCGCCCCGTACGCCCTCCAATACTCCCCAGGAGACCGTGAGTTCTCCGGTGCCGGAAAGCGTCACGCCGCGGGTGGCGCTCAGATGCCGGCGGCGTCGCGGAGCTCGTCCACCCGATCGGTGGACTCCCAGGGGAAGTGGAGGACCTCCGTCCGGCCCGGGGCCGGCACACGCACCTCGGGCGTGCGGCCGAAGTGTCCGTACGCCGCCGTGGGGGTGTAGATGGGGTTGCGCAGGCCCAGGCGTTCGATGATGCCGCGGGGGGTGAAATCGAACACCTCGCGGACCGCTTCCGCGATACGCTCTTCCGGCACCTGCGCGGTGCCGAAGGCGCGCACCCGGATGGAGACGGGATCCACCACCCCGATGGCGTACGCCACCTGGATTTCGCACCGGCGGGCCAGCCCTGCCGCCACCACGTTCTTGGCGGCCCACCGGGCGGCGTACGCGCCGGAGCGATCCACCTTGGTGGCGTCCTTGCCCGAAAAGGCGCCGCCTCCGTGGCGTCCCATGCCGCCGTACGTGTCCACGATGATCTTGCGGCCGGTAAGTCCGGCGTCGCCGTGGGGTCCACCAATGACGAAGCGACCCGTGGGATTGATGTGCATCACCACATCGTCGTCCAGCAGCGCTTCGGGGAGCGCCTGGCGCACCACACGGTCGGCGATGGCTTCCCGGAGGTCTTCGGTGCGGACCTCTTCCCCGTGCTGCGCGCTCACCACCACCGTGTGGATGCGCACCGGGCGGTCACCCTCGTACTCCACGGTGACCTGCGCTTTCCCGTCAGGGCGGAGCCAGGGCAGCTCACCGGACTTACGGACCTCCGCCAGCCGGCGCGTGAGGGCGTGGGCGTACTGAATGGGCGCCGGCATGAGCTCCGGTGTCTCGTCCGAGGCGTAGCCGAACATCATCCCCTGGTCCCCGGCGCCCCCCGTGTCCACACCCATGGCGATGTCGGGCGACTGCTGATCCAGGTTGGTGAGGACCGCACAGGTCTGTGCGTCGATGCCGTACGCCGAGCTGGTGTAGCCGATGCGCGACAGCGTGCCGCGCACGATATCCGGGATGTGCACGTAGCACTCGGTGCTCACCTCACCGGTCACCAGCGCCAGTCCGGTGGTCACCAGCGTCTCGCACGCCACCCGTGAATTGGGGTCCAACGCCAGGAGGTGGTCCAGGACGGCGTCGGAGATCTGGTCGGCGATCTTGTCGGGATGACCTTCGGTGACGGATTCGGAGGTGAAGAGCGAACGGGCCACGGTCCGCCTCTCGAGGTTGTGGGTGGGAATGCGCGCGCCGGAACGACGCGGCCCGAACCCTATCGAATCAGGGGGAGAGGGACAAGCTCCACTTTCCCTCGAACATGGAGAGGTCCACCGTATCCGCGAGGTGCCGGGAGAGGACCCGTGTCACGTCCTCGCCGGTGGGGGCCTGGAGCGCCTCCTGCGCCGCACGCCGGGCGTCCTCCGCCCGGATACTCCGCACGAACTGCTTGATCTCCGGAAGCGACGGCCAGGCCATGGAGAGGGTGGTGATGTCCAGGCCGATGAGGAGGAAGGCGGCCAGCGGGTTCGACGCCATCTCGCCGCAGACGCTCACCTCGATCCCCGCCGCGCGGCCCGCGCGCGCCACGCCCTTCAGCTGGCGGAGCACCGCGGGGTGGAACGGCTTGTAGAGGCGGGCGAGGCGCGCATTGGTTCGGTCCACCGCCAGCGTGTACTGCACGAGGTCGTTGGTGCCGATGGAGAAGAAGTCGGCGTGGGGCGCCAGCTGGTCCGCTTCCAGCGCGGCGGCCGGTGTCTCGATCATCACACCCAGCTTGTATCCCGGATTGAACGGGACGCCCGCCGCTTCCAGCGCGTGCTCCTCTTCCTGCAGGAGGGCCCGCACCTGCCGCACCTCCTCCACTTCGTTCACCAGGGGGAGCATGATGCGCACGTCCCCGTGGGCGGTGGCCCTCAGGAGGGCCCGGAGCTGCGTGCGGAAGAGCGCGGGCTCGTCCAGGCACACCCGGATGGCGCGCCAGCCCAGGAACGGGTTCTCCTCCTGCGGCATGTGGAGGAACATGGGGAACTTGTCGCCGCCCAGATCGAAGGTGCGGATATACACGGCTCCCCCGGCGAAGGCCTCCGCCACGTGGCGGTAGGCTTCGTACTGCTCCTCCTCGCCCGGCATGGTGTGGCGACCCACCACGAGGAACTCCGTGCGGAAGAGTCCCACCCCGTCCGCACCGTAGCGCCGAGCTTCCTCGCTCTCCTCCGGCTGGTCCAGGTTCGCCCGGAGTTCCACGAACTGGCCGTCTCGCGTCACCGGCTCCAGCTCGGCGATGAGCTCCAGCTCACCCGCCCATGCCCGGAGCCTCTCCACGCGTTCCTGGAAGTGCCGGAGATCATCCTCGTCCGGATCGAGGATCACCCGACCGATCCGCCCGTCCACGACGGCCTGCTGCCCCTCCCGGGCGTGCTTCGTCACGTCGCCCAGACCCACCACCGCCGGAATCTCCAGCGACCGGGCCAGGATTGCCCAGTGCGCGGTGCGCGTGCCCTTGTCGGTGGCGAAGGCCGCCACCCGCTCCCGGTCCAGTTGAACCACCAGGCTCGGCGTGAGGTTCTCCGCCACCACCACGGCGTCGTGCTCCAACTGGATGTCCATGGGATCGTGTTTGCCCAGGAGGCGGTTGAGGACCCGGATCATCAGGTCCTCCAGGTCGTTGAGACGGTCCAGGACCATGGGATGGGAGGTCCGGCTCCACTGCGCCTGGAGTTCCAGCATCCGCCACTCGAAGGCCCGCTCTGCGGTGAGGCGGTGGTCCCGGATGTAGCGCACCGTACCATCCACCACCTCGGGGTCGTCCAGCATGAGGATCTGGGGATCGAAGATGCGCGCCTCCACCCGGCCGAGGCGTTCTTCGGCGCGGCGCTGCGTCTCCAGGAGCCGTTCCCTGGCCCACGCGCGCGCCTCCTCGAAGCGCCCGATCTCCCGGTCCGCCTCCTCGGGGGGCACCGCCCGGTGCGGCACCAGCGGGATCCCCCAGTCCAGGAGGAAGACCCGTCCCAGGGCGATGCCCTCCGCAGCCGGTGTGCCGTCCAGGACGATGGCCATCACGCCTCCTCGAATCCCCGGGACACCAGCTCCGCCAGCGCCTCCACGGCCTCCTCGGCATCGGGCCCCTGCGCGGTGAGGCGAAGCGTGCTTCCGCGTTCCGCCGCCAGCATGAGCATCCCCATGATGCTCTTCCCGTTCACCGAGACGCCGTCCTTCTCCACGGAGATGGCGGACCTGTACTTGCCTGCGAGCTTCACGAACTCCGCCGCCGGTCGGGCGTGCATCCCGGCGCGGTTCACCACCTCCACTTCGCGGACGGCCGTGGGTTCGCTCATCCCAACCTCCCCCACCCCGCCAGCACGGCCACCACCACCGTCACCGCCGCGGCGGCGGGCCGC
>WGEM01000094.1 GCA_015492755.1 Gemmatimonadota bacterium
GATGGGGACCGCCAAGGGCTACCTCAAGGACCACGGCCCCATGGTGGCCATGCTGGCCACCCAGATCGGGCGCGAGATGGGCCTGTCCCGGCGGGAATGTGCCGAGCTCTTCTTCGCCTCCGTCCTCTCCGACATGGGGATGGTGGGGCTGGCGGAGGACGCCTGGGAGAACCCCGTGCCCGAGCTGCCTCCGGAGGTGCGTGCCCGGGTGGAGCGGCACCCGGAGCGGTCCGCGCTGAGGGTCCAGCAGATCCCCCACCTGGAGCACCTGGCCCCGCTGGTGCGCCACCACCACGAGTGGTGGGACGGGAGTGGATACCCCGACGGGCTGGCGCGCGACGAGATTCCCGTGGGGGCGCAGATTCTTCGTCTGGCGGACACCGCCGCCGCGCTTCAGCAACCGCGGCCCCACCGCCCGCCGCTGAGTCCGCCGGCGGTGGTGGAAGTCATCGAGAAGGGCGTGGAGGCGGAGTTCGGGCCGGAGGTGGCGCGGACCTATCTGGCGCTGATGCGCGCCGGCGACGTGCCGCACTTCGACCAGGCGGCGTTCCGGCACAAGCTTCTCCGCGCCGCCGAAGCGCTCCTGCCCGACGAGGTTTCGCCGCTCTCGGGTGACCAGCTCCTGGTGATCCTGTCCAACCTCATCGACGCCAAGGATCCATATACCAGCGGCCACTCGCGCCGCGTGGCGATGCTGGCGGTGGGCGTGGCGGAGCAACTGGGCCTCCACGACAGCATGCGCGATACGCTCTGGGCGGGCGGATACCTGCACGACCTGGGGAAGCTGGCGGTCCCGCTACGGGTCCTGGCGAAGCGGGGCCGGCTCACGCCGGAGGAGTTCGCGCACATCCGGGCGCACCCGGAGGGCGGCGCCGCCATCCTGCAGGAGATCCCGCCGCTGAGCCACCTCACCACCGGCGTTCGCTACCACCACGAGCGGTGGGACGGGAGCGGCTACCCCGAGGGGCTCTCGGGAGACCACATCCCTCTGGTGGCGCAGATCATGGCGGTGTGCGATGCCTATGATGCCATGACGTCCACGCGTGCCTATCGTCCGTCGCGCACCCACGAGGACGCCGTCCAGGAGATCAAGGCGTGTGCCGGACGTCACTTCGGACCCCAGGTGACGGAAGCGTTCGTTTCGGTGGACGAGGAGGTTTTCGAAGAGGTCCACCGTCCGCCAGCGGACGAGATGCATCCCTTCGGCCAGGATCGGCCCTACTACCGGAGTCCCGCGGCGCGCCAGGCGGCCCGTCAGGCGGCCCGTCGCAGCGCCGGCTGAGCCGAGGGGCCTTCCGGCCCGGGGTCGGCGGTGCTCCGGGCGGTTCCGAAGGCCGCGGCGCCTCGCCATCTTTCCCGTTCGCTCGCGCCCTCGCGACATCCAACGGAGATCGGTGTGTCCCAGGACTTACCCCCGCGTTTCAATCCCCGTGAGATCGAGCCCGCCCGCTACCGCATCTGGGAGGAGGGTGGCTACTTCCACGTACCCGCCGAACGCGTCCTGAAGGAGGGCGCCGAGCCGTACGTCATCGTCATCCCGCCCCCCAACGTCACCGCGGTGCTCCACATGGGGCACGGGCTGAACAACACCATCCAGGACGTGCTCATCCGGTGGCAGCGGATGCGGGGCCGGGCGGCGCTCTGGGTGCCGGGCACCGACCACGCCGGCATCGCCACGCAGAACGTGGTGGAGCGGATGCTGGCGAAGGAGGGGCTCACCCGCGACGACCTGGGTCGCGAGGCCTTCGTGGAGCGGGTGTGGGCGTTCGTGCGGGAGACGGGCGGCACCATCCTGGAGCAGCTCAAGGCCATCGGCGCCTCGTGCGACTGGTCGCGCACCCGCTTCACGCTGGATCCCGAGTTGAGCCGCGCGGTGCGCGAGGTGTTCGTCCGCCTCTACGAGAAGGGCCTTATCTACCGCGGCGAGTACATCATCAACTGGTGTCCGCGCTGTCACACCGCGCTCTCCAACGAA
This sequence comes from Gemmatimonadota bacterium, assembly GCA_015492755.1. GTDB lineage: Bacteria > Gemmatimonadota > Gemmatimonadetes > Longimicrobiales > Gaopeijiaceae > S146-37. The sequence goes on from WGEM01000094.1 coordinate 1,976, forward strand.
GAGGCGGAGCCCCGCGAGGTGGAGGGGCGTCTGTGGCACCTGCGCTACCCCATCCTGCCCGAGTTCGCCGACGCCGCGGCTGCCGCGGCGGCCGCCGGGGCGGAGGCGGTGGGACGCCTGGACGACGGACGCTGGTACCTCACCGTCTCCACCACGCGGCCCGAGACGATGCTGGGCGACACCGGCGTGGCGGTGCATCCGGAGGACGAGCGGTACCGGCCGCTGGTGGGCGACCGGGTGGAGCTTCCCCTCACCGGTCGCACGATCCCGGTGGTGGCGGATCCCCACGTGGACCCGGAGTTCGGGTCGGGGATGGTGAAGGTGACGCCCGAGGCGCGGATGGGCGAGCACGCGCCCGAGGCCTTCCGGGGGATGGACCGCTTCGAGGCGCGCAGGGCGGTGCTGGAGGCCTTGGCGGAGGAGGGCCTCCTGGCGGGAGAGGAGCCGCACACCCACGCGGTGCCCCACTGCTACCGCTGCGACACCGTGGTGGAGCCCAGGCTGAGCCTGCAGTGGTTCGTGCGGATGAAGCCGCTGGCGGAGCCGGCGCTCCAGGCGGCGCGGGACGGCACGGTGCGCTTCACGCCGGAGCACTGGAAACGGGTCTACGAGCACTGGATGGAGAACATCCGGGACTGGTGCATCTCGAGGCAGCTCTGGTGGGGCCACCGCATCCCGGTCTGGTACTGTCCCGAGGGCCACGTGGTGGTGGCGCGGGAAGATCCCACGGAGTGCCCCGAGTGCGGGAGCGCGGAGCTGGAGCAGGACCCGGATGTGCTGGACACCTGGTTCAGCTCGCAGCTCTGGCCCTTCTCGGTCTTCGGATGGCCGGAGGAGACCGACGACCTGAAGGCCTTCTACCCCGGCCACACGCTGGTCACGGCGCCGGAGATCCTCTTCTTCTGGGTGGCGCGCATGGTGATGTCGGGCTACGAGTGCATGGGCGAGGCCCCCTTCCGGGAGGTGTACCTCCACGGCACGGTGCGGGACGCGAAGGGGCGGAAGATGTCGAAGTCGCTGGGCAACGGCATCGATCCGCTGGAGGTGGTGGAGCAGTTCGGCGCCGACGCCATGCGCTTCACCCTCATCAGTCAGTGCGCGGTGGGCACCGACATCCACCTGGACCACGAGAACGTGGAGGCCGCCTTCGCCGCCGGCCGCAACTTCTCCAACAAGATCTGGAACGCGGGGCGCTTCGCGCTCCTGAGCCTGGGTGAGGAGCCGGTGCGGCGGGTGGAGGACGTGGAGGACGC
>WGEM01000095.1 GCA_015492755.1 Gemmatimonadota bacterium
ACGAACTCCGGAATGTCCGCCGCCCGCACGAAGATAGCCTCGAAGTCGGACCCCAGCGGTGCCGTGAGGGCGCGCTCCACCCTCACACCGGGGCGGAGCCCCGCCGCCTCGAAGAGTTCCAGTGCCCGGTCGGCGAGGCGACCCTTGTTGGGGAGCGCCACCCGCAGGCGCCCCTCGTCTCGTTGTGTCATCACCGGATGATCCTCCAGGACGAAAAAAACCGCGGCCCGTCACGAAGACGGGCCGCGGAGCGTGCGTTCTGCCGGGATCGACGTCCTAGGCGCGCACCAACTCCCCGCCGCCCGTCAGGGCCGCGTGGTGATGATGATGCCGAACGTGCGTCCACCTGGTCATGGAGGCGAAGCTCGAGGGTCGCGGGGGCTTCGTCAACCCCCCGAGGCTCCACTATCATCCTGCCATGACCGATGCACCCATCCGCATCCGCGGCGCCCGGCAGCACAACCTGAAGGGCATCGACCTCGATCTGCCCCGCGGTCGGCTCACGGTGATCACGGGGCCGTCGGGCTCCGGTAAGAGCTCCCTGGCGCTGGACACGCTCTTCGCCGAGGGGCAGCGCCGGTACGTGGAGTCGCTCTCCACGTACGCGAAGCAGTTCCTGGAGCGGATGGAGAAGCCGCACGTGGATCTGGTGGACGGGATCGCGCCGGCGGTGGCCATCGAGCAGAAGAACCCCACCCGCTCGAGTCGCTCCACGGTGGGGACCGCCACCGAGATCTACGACTACATGCGGCTCCTCTGGGCCCGGGTGGGGCGGACGTACTGCCCCCACTGCCACCGGCACGTCCGGCCCGATACCGTGTCCTCCGCGGTGGACCGGGTCCTGGAGTTTCCGGAGGGACGCCGCATCCAGGTGGCCTTTCCCCTCCCTCGCGGGGAGCGCATCACGCACGAGGCCATCGTGTCGAACCTCCGTGCGCTGGGCTTCGTCCGCGTGCTGGCCGACGGCGTCCCGGTGGATCTGGCGGCGGCGGAGGCGGACGACCCGTCGGCGCTGGGCGTGGACCTGGCGGAGGCCGGTCACGTCCTGGTGGTGGTGGACCGCCTCAAGACCGGCGGTGACATCCGTGAACGGCTGGCCGACTCGCTGGGCACCTGTTTTGCCGAGGGCGAGGGAGAGGCGGTGGTGCTGGTCCACGGGGAGGACGGGGAGGAGCGCATCCACTTCACCGAGCGCTTCCGCTGCCCCGACCACCCCGAGGTGGCGTTCCCCGACCCCACGCCGCAGCTCTTCTCCTTCAACAACCCGTACGGCTCCTGCCCGCTGTGCACCGGGTTCGGCGCCACTCTGGAGTACGATCCGGAGCTCATCGTGCCCAACCCCGAGCGGTCCCTCCAGGAGGGGGCGGTGGACCCGTGGACGAAGCCCCGCTACCGGAAGGAGCGGGAGCGGCTCAAGCACTTCGCGCTGGAGCAGGGCGTGTCGCTCTACACCCCCTGGGCCGAGCTTCCGGAGCGGTTCCGGGAGACGGTGCTGTACGGAGCGCCGGCGCGGAGGGGGAAGAAGGGCTTCCGGGGCGTGATTCCCTTCCTCGTCTCGAAGGAGAAGAAGCGCTACAAGCAGTATATCCGCGTGTTCCTTCGCCAGTATCAGAGTCCGAAGGTGTGTCGCGCTTGCGGGGGGAGCCGCCTCCGGCCCGAGGCGCTCCATGTGCGCGTGGGGAACGCCACCATCGCGGAGGTGAGCCGGCTCCCGTTGGAGGAGCTGGGGCCCTGGTTCGACGCGCTGGAGCTCTCGGAGATGGAGGCGGCCATCGCGGAGACGATCCTCCGGGAGATCCGCACCCGGATCGCGTTCCTGGTGGAGGTGGGGCTGGGCTATCTCACGCTGGAGCGCCAGACCCGGACGCTGTCGGGGGGAGAGGCGCAGCGCATCACGCTGGCCAACTCCCTGGGCAGCGCGCTGGTGGACACGCTCTACGTGCTGGACGAGCCCACCATCGGCCTGCACCCCCGCGATACCGGCGCGCTCCTCTCTCTGCTGCAGGAGCTCCGGGCCAGGGGCAACACGGTGGTGGTGGTGGAACACGATCCGCAGGCGATCCTCAGCGCCGACCACGTGGTGGAGCTGGGCCCCGCTTCGGGAGAGCGCGGGGGTGAGGTGGTGTACGAAGGCGCGCCGGACGCGCTGCCGGAGCGCGACACCGCCACCGGGCGGTACCTGGCGGGCCACGTGAACGGAGCGCGGAAGGAGCGGAGGGCGGTCCGCGGACCCTGGCTCGCGCTCCGGGGCGCGCGGCTCCACAACCTGCAGGGCGTGGATGTCGAGATCCCGCTGGGCACGCTCACCGCGGTGACGGGCGTGTCGGGGTCGGGGAAATCCACGCTGGTGCACGACGTGCTCTACCGGGCCGCCGAGCGGGAACTCGGAGGCGAGACCAGCGCCAAGGAGCATCTGGGCGAGGCGGTGGGCTCGTACGATGCGCTGGAGGGGCTCCAGTACCTGGACGCCGTGGTCCTCATCGACCAGTCGCCCATCGGCCGGACGCCGCGCTCCAACCCCGTCACCTACATCAAGGCGTGGGACCAGGTGCGGAAGCTCTTCGCCGCCGAGCCGCTGGCCAGGGAGCGCGGCTACGGCCCCGGACACTTCAGCTTCAACGTGGTGGGCGGGCGGTGCGAGGTGTGCAAGGGTGCCGGACAGGTGGAGATCGAGATGGTCTTCCTCGCCGACGTCTACGTGCCGTGCGACGCGTGCCTCGGCCGGCGCTACGCACGGGAGATCCTGGACGTGAAGGTGCGGGGCAAGAACGTGGCCGAGGTGCTGGAACTCACGGTGGACGAGGCCATCCGCTTCTTCATCCGGGAGCGGAAGCTGGGGCGGCAGCTCTGGTTCCTCCAGCAGGTGGGGCTGGGATACCTCCGCCTGGGCCAGCCCGCCACGACGCTCTCGGGCGGCGAAGCGCAGCGGCTCAAGATCGCGCGGGAGCTGGCGGGCTCGGCGGGGAAGAAGGGGCGGAAGCTCTACATTCTCGACGAGCCCACCACGGGCCTTTCGGGTGAGGACGTGGCCCGCCTGCTGGACGTCCTCGGTCGGCTGGTGGAGGCGGGACACACCGTCCTGGTCATCGAGCACAACCTGGACGTCATCGCCGCGGCGGACTGGATCATCGACCTGGGGCCCGGCGCCGCGGGGTCGGACCGCATCAC
>WGEM01000096.1 GCA_015492755.1 Gemmatimonadota bacterium
CGTGCCCGCACCGAAGAGCGACCGGTGGCGGCGCTGGTGACGGAGGCGCTGGACTGATGCTCACGCGGGCGCAGCTCCTGGAGCCGCTGGCACGCCTCCGTTCCGATGAGGTGGTGGTGACCACCATGGCGGTGACCCGACCCTGGGGGCGGCTCTCGGACCACGACCTGGACTTCGCCTCCGCCGACAGCGCCATGGGCCACGCCGCCGATCTGGCGCTGGGCATCGCCCTGGCGCAGCCCCGGCGCAGGGTGATCTGCCTGAACGGCGACGGGAGCATGCTCATGACGCTGGGCACGCTGGCCACCGCCGCAGGCTGCGGTGCGGCGAACTACCTGCTCATCGTGGTGACCACCACCTGGTCGGTGCGGAGGCGGGCGAGGGGTTCCAGGAGCTGGGGGCGGGAGAGCATCGGAGGATACGTCGCGGGAGTCAGCCGTCAGGTGGGAGGAGCGGTGAGGATGAGGGCCACCGGCGTCTCCTGCGTCCGGGCCATGCGGACGGTCCCGGCTAGGCGGGCGGGAGCCTGTGTGCCGTCGTCGCACCGGGTCCACGGGATGCCCCAGGCATCCAGCGTCGGCTCGGTGAGGAGCGCCACGGAGTCCACGTCGGGCCGGCGGAGGAGCTCGCCTTCGGGGGGCGCCCTGGGGTCGACCCCCGCGGCGGCGAGGCGGGCGTACCCCCGGCCCGTGATGAGGACGGGGAGCGGTACCCCCATGCGCACGGCGGTACCGCGCAGCGCGTCGCCCGACTCCAGCAGGCCGGTGTTCTGCACCACCACCAGCGGTCGGCCGCCCCCCAGCCAGACGCCCGACGCCAGCGCGAAGGCCTCGCCCTCGCGGCTCACCGTCACCAGGTGGATCGCCGGGTGGTCCGCCAGCGCGTCGAAGAGCGGCGCCGACGTGTTGTCCGGGATCCCCGCCACGTGCGTGATGCGGGCGGCCGCCAGGACCCGCAGGACCTCACCCGGTGGCGGCGTCACGGGGCTACATGCCGCTCCAGGGCGGCGTGACGTGGTTGGTGCGGGCGTAGGCGATGAGCTGACCCAGGTGCTCGTGCAGGTGTGTGGTCATGGTGAGGAGGAACCCCCGCACGTTGGTGTCGCGGCCGAAGAGCCGTACCGGCTCGTCCAGATCCTCGATGCCGCGGACCACGTCGTAGATGTAGGAGAACGACGCGTTGAGCGCCTCCACCGCGTCCTCCTGCGTGAGCCCCTCGGCGTTGCCCCGCACCCAGGCCTCCGGCGTGCCCTCCGGCGGCCGGATCCCGATGATCCCCGGGAAGCGATAATTCGCCGAGGTGATGTGCATCAGGACCTCGCCCACGGAGCGGACGCCCTCTTCGGGCCGCCATGTGTAGGTCTCCTGGGGAATGGCCTGCGCCAGTGAGACCACCTTCTCCGCCACACCCTGGACGTCGGAGACGACGGCTTCCTGCAGGGTCTGAGCTCTGGTGGCGGCGGGGGAGGCGCCCAGCGCGGTGAGAAGGATGAAGGCGGCTGCCGGCGGGATGGTGCGTGTCATCTGGAAGGCCTCGCGGCGGGGGTGGACGGCGTATGGGGCACACTCGGACGCAAAGTGCGACCGGCGTGTGCGCCGCGCCAGCGGACTCACCCCGCCCGCGCGGTGATCCACCCCGCCGCCAGGATGGCGGCCAGCATGGCTCCGGCGCCCAGCGCCAGCTGCGGCTGGGTGCCCACGATCACCGCCAGGATGGCCACGTAGAGCGCCACGGTGACGGCGGGCAGCCAGGGATGGCCGGGCATGCGGAAGGGACGCACCAGTTCGGGCCGGATGCGGCGGAGGCGGAAGTAGCCCAGGAGCACCATGGTGTCCACCGTGATGGCCACCGTCATCATGAAGCGGATGAGGAGCTCGAAGGCCCCCGAGAGCGCCAGGAAGCCGATCCACGCGGCGATGAAGTAGAGCGCGTTACGCGGCGTGCCCCGGGCGTCCACGCGGGTGAACGCCGAGGGCGAGAGCCCGTGCTGCGCCAGGCCGTACGCCACCCGCGGCAGCCCCAGGAAGTTGACGTTGAGGCTGCTCACCAGGATGAGGAGCGCCGCCACGGTAACGGCGGTCCCCGCGGCGTCGCCGAAGACGGCGGCCGTGGCCGACGCGGCGATGAGCTCGGGGTCGGCGGCCATCTCCTCCGGGGTGAGCGCCGCCAGGAAGGCCACGTTCATCAGGAGGTAGAGCGCCATGACCGCCAGCGAGCCTCCCACCAGGATCTTCGGGAGCGCCCGGCCCGGGTCCTTCACCTCCTCGGCCATCTTCGCCGCGTCCTCCCATCCGTAGTACGCGAAGGAGATGGACTGATACGCCAGCGCGAAGCCCAGCAGCCCCGCCGTGGGGCCGGAGGCGCCGGTGGGCGAGGGGCGGAAGCCGGCGAACTCGCCGGCGGCGATACCCGCGGCGGCGATGACCAGGACGATGAGCACCTTGATGGCGGTGGTGACGTTCTGGAAGGTGGTGCTGGCCTTGAGTCCGCGGGTGTGCAGGAAGAAGAACGCCACGCAGACCGCGAAGGCCATGATACGCACGTCGCCCCGGTCCCCCAGCAGGATGCGGACGTACTCGGCGACAGCCACCGCCTTCGCCGCGCCCGAGAACCCCCGGGAGACCAGGAGCTCCGACCACCCCGCCACGAAGCCCATGGTGTTGCCCCAGGCGTGGCGGGCGTAGACGTACTTCCCGCCGGCTTCGGGGAGCGCCGCGGCCATCTCCCCCAGGAGGAGGGTGGAGAGCGCCACCACCACGCCTCCGAAGAACCACATCCCCAGGATGATCCACGGATCACCCAGGTATCCCGCGATGAGACCCGGTGTGCGCAGAATACCCGCGCCGATGACGATGCCCACCGTCACCGCCATCCCGTCGCGGATGCGGAGCACGCGTTGGAGCTTGTAGGTGTCGGGTGCGGTCATGGGGGCGGGCCTTTCCGAAGGACGGACGTAGGTTGCACCGTTCGGCGGTCTCAACCTAAGGGGTTCCGTCCGACTCTTCCTCTTCTTCGTCCACCGGAGGTCCGACGTATTTCCGACGTTCCGCGAGGGCCGCGGTGAGGATCTCGTGGAGACTCAACGACCGTGGATCCTTGCCAGTCCCATTGGGTTTCTTCCGCCCGGGCTTGACGTGACGGAGCCTGCTCCGGTCGAAGTTGGCGATCTCGTGCGCGATCTCCCGCTGGAGGTCGTAGTTGAGGTGCGTGGGAGACGATGCCCCCGGGATGGTTGAGCGCAGCGCCGCGGCCCTCTTCTGTTGCCGTGAGATGGACTGCCTCGTTCGGTAGCCGGCGAGGAGGTCGTCCATTTTGCGGAGGCGCCGGCCCATGAGATCCTCGAACCGCTGGACCTTGGCCTCCAGCTCCTCGATCTGTTTCTGGACGGCCCGGCTGTCGGGCTCGATGTAGGCTTCTACCTGCGAGAGCTGCGACGGCTTCACCACGCCGCCCTCCGCCGTCACATGGCGGAAGAGGTGTCGAAGGTGCTTCGTGATGGCGCTTTCCTCGAGGTCCGCGCGTAACTCTTTGATGTCCATGCGCCATACCTTCGTCCACCAGATCGCGTGCTCGAAGGTGGCGCGGAGCTCGTCGAGTTCGGCGAGGGTGATGGTTCCGGCACGGTCCAGCCGTCCCGGACCGGAAAGCATCTGGGCCTGAAGCGTGTCTCCGGCCGCGATGACACCGGGACCGAGGTACTTCTTCTTCAACTTGTCAATCTTCTGGTCGAGGCCGTACCTCGCAGAGAGGCGTTCGAAGTGAGCTTCCCGTTCGCGAACCAGGTCGGTAAGGCCCGCCGCGAGTCCGCCGATGATGTTCAGAGCGTCTACACCCTTCTTCGCCAGCTTCAGGGCCGTCCTGGGATTCGGAGCTACCAGTAACTCAGCCGCTTTTCTGCCGCTGCCGGCGGCGATCTTCACGATGCGCCAGACACCTCCCGCGGCGAGGATCTTTCGATCGAGGTCCGAGGTAGCGCCGTGGTAGGTCGCGTCGGCGTACACGGCCTCGATGGTCTGATAGGTGGTGAGATACTCACCCACCCACCGATTGTGGTACACCTTGTTCGCCACGCGCTCGCGCTTCCTCGTGATCCAGTTCTGGATGGCGGAGAGCGTGCCGGACGCCCTCTCTCCGGCGATTGCCTTGTAATCGTCCTTGACCTGCTGGAGGCGCTTCCAGAACTCGGAGTCTTTTTCGGTGAGGAGCATCTGGTGCCGCAGGGGCGCCCCGAGCCGGTGCGCGTACGTGCTCGCCGCCGCGTCGCCTCGTCGGGTCGTCTGGAACGCAGCGACCCACGCGCCTGCCATCTCCAACAGCTCCTCTTCGGTGAGAAGCGTGAGCCAGGAGAAGTCGTACGCCCCGTAACGGAGCTCCTGAATGTTGAACTGCTGCGGACGCGTGATGCGGCCATCGAGCACTTTGGAGAGGACCTTGTCCAGCTCCCTGAGGTTGCTCTTGTTGGGCCTGCCCAGCGGCTTGGTAACCGCCCGCGACGTGTGCTTCCACGCTCGCTGCAGCTTCCGGCGGAAATCCATGTGGCGCCTCGTGGAGTGGTGACGTGTGGGGCCACCATACCGACGTGCGGCCCTCCGGGCCAGGGATGCCTCAGCCCACCACCACCGCCACCACCCGCCCGGGCCCGTGCACCCCCTGCACCACCACCTGGCCGATGTCGGCGGACTTCGAGGGGCCCGAGTGGAGCGCCACCGCCGAGGGGAGGTTGGCGCGGAGGGCAGCCAGCGCCTCCGCCAGTGTGAGATGCAGCGTCGCGGCGTCCACCACCACCAGGTGCGTCGGCGGGAGGAGCTGGACGGCGCGGCCGTCCGTCGCCGAGAGGAGGAGCGAGCCCGTCTCCGCCACCGCGCCCACCGCCGCCGAGATGCCCAGCGCCGCGTCGCGGGCGTGCGCCTCGGGGAGGTGAGCCAGCGCCTCCCTGGCCCACGCGGGCGCTGCGCGGCCGAAGGCCACGGCGGCGTCGGGGCTCACCACGCCGTCCACCCACTGCCGGAGCCAGTCCCCCGCGGCGCGGGTGTCGGGGAACCACTCCACCTCGCCCCCCGCCTGGGTGAATTGCCGGCGGA